>NZ_JBHWIV010000021.1:0-129342 GCF_042731675.1 Kitasatospora sp. NPDC059827
TGCCCGTACTCGCTACGGGCACGCGGGCGGCGGCCAACGGGCCCGGAGGCCCGGGCGGGGGCGGCAGGGCCCGTCGGCGACAGGGCCCGTCAGGGCTGCTCGCGGGTGGCGGCGCGGCGCACCGCCCACGGCAGGGCGAACCAGAGGGTGGCGAAGATCAGCGCGATGACGGCGGTGATGGCGACGGCCGGCGCCGGGCCGAGGACGACGTCCAGGACCAGTAGCACGGCGCCGGTCAGGGCGCTGGCGAGCAGCAGCAGGCCGTACTGGGCGATGCGGGCGGAGACGTCGACGATGCGGGCCTTGCCGGGGTGGCGGTAGAGGCCGCGGTGCAGGGCGACGGGGGTGGCCAGGACGGCGGCGGCTACGACGGTCAGCAGCAGGGTGGTGACGTAGATGTCCTGCTGGGCGTCCGAGAGTTCGGAGAAGCGCGGGGTGAAGGCGACGCCGAGCAGGAACGCGAAGACGATCTGGACGCCGGTCTGCAGCACCCGTAGTTCCTGGAGCAGTTCGACCAGGCGTCGGTCGGCCCGTACGGCCGGGTTCTCCCAGCCCGGCGGCGGGGGTGAGGACTCGTCGGGGCGGCCGGGGTCGGGGTCGGGGCCGGGCGGGGGAGGGGTGCTCATGCGTCACATTGTGCGCGGCCGGAGCCGGAGCCGGAGTCGGAGCCGGCCGGGAGCAGTCGGAGTGGTCGTGCCGGGCCCCGGCGTTCCGGGGGCGTCCAGGCGCCGGTGCCAGGCGGTGAGCAGGGCCTGGAGGGCGGCGGCCTCCTCGGGGGCGAGGTGGGCGAGCAGGCGGTGCTCGTTGCGCAGGTGGGCGGTGAACGCCTCGTCGATCAGGCGCACCCCGGCGTCGGTGAGGGCGACCACGCGCCCGCGCCGGTCGTCCTCGGCGGGGCGGCGGGTGACCAGGCCGGCGCGTTCCAGGCGGTCGATCCGCTTGGTCATCGCGCCGGTGGTGACCATGGTGTGGGCGGCGAGCTCCCCGGGGGCGCGCTCGTAGGGGGTGCCGGTGCGGCGCAGCGCGGCGAGCACGTCGAACTCGCCCTCGCTCAGCCCGTAGCGCTGGAAGACGAGGGTGAGTTCGGCGGTGAGGCGGTCGGCGAGGCGGTGCAGGCGCCCGATCACGGCCAGCGGGGAGACGTCGAGGTCGGGGCGTTCGCGGTGCCACTGGGCCTGGATGAGGGCGACGTGGTCGGCGTGATCGGCGTGCTCCGTGGGGTCCATGGGCCCATCCTACCCCCAGTAGCTTCCAGGGAAGCTATAGTGTCTTCCATGGAAGCCAATACCCGGTGGGTCCTGCTGACCGCCCTCGCCCCCCTCGCCTGGGGCACCAACTACTGGGTCACCCATGCCTACCTGCCCGCCGACCGGCCCCTGTGGGGCGCCGCCCTGCGCGCTCTGCCCGCCGGACTGCTGCTGCTCGCCCTCGCCCGCCGCCGCCCCCGCGGCCCCTGGTGGTGGCGCAGCGCCGTGCTCGGCCTGCTCAACACCGCCGTCTTCTTCGTCCTGCTCTACCTCGCCTCCCAGTTGCTGCCCACCAGCACCGCCGCCACCGTCATGGCCGCCTCCCCGCTGGCCATGCTGCTCACCGCCCGAGTACTGGCCGGCCAGCACCCGCACCGCGCCCACCTGGCCGGGGCGGTGATCGGCCTGGGTGGGGTGGCGCTCACCGTCCTCGGCGGCGACGGGATGCCCGACGGGAGGGGGCTGGCGGCCTCGGCGGGCGCGATGCTGGTCTCCTGCGTCGGCTACGTCCTGGCCGCCCGCTGGCGCGAGGGCGCCGACCCGCTGGCCGCCACCGCCTGGCAGCTGACGGCCGGCGGCCTGCTGCTGCTCCCTCCGGCCGTCCTCGCCGAGGGGGCCCCGCCGGCGCTCTCGGGCCGTACCCTGCTGGCCTTCGGCTACGTCACCCTGGTGGCCACCGCGCTGGCCTTCGCCTGCTGGTTCGCGGGCCTGCGGCACCTGCCGGCCGGCACCGTCGGCCTGCTCGGACTGCTCAACCCGCTGGCCGGGGTGCTGCTGGGTACCGCCCTGGACGGTGACGCATTGGGGCTGCGGCAGGGGGCGGGCCTGGCGCTGGTGGCCGCCGGGATCCTGCTCGGGCGCCCCCGTACCCGCGCGGCCGCCCCGGACGCGGCCCCGGACGCGGCCCCGGGCGCCGCACCGACCACTCCCACGACCTCGGCCGGGGCGGCGGGGCAGGGGGAGGGCTTGCCGCGACGGCGCGGTACGTGATCGGATGACGGGCAGCATCGCGTGCCGGTGGCGGACTGCGCCAGGTATGGAGGTGCGCAACCGAAGGGACCGCCCGCTCGTGGCCTCCCCGCACACGCCCGGCCGAACGGCCGCGCTCAGTCTCCAACTCTCCCAGGCGCACAACGAGTTGCGCCGCCGTCTGGCCAACCTCCGCGCGGGGCTGGCTCGTCGGACCCCGCCAGAGGGCTCCGTGTCTGACGATTTCCCCTCCGACGGCTCCCTGGGCGCCCACTGCCTCGCCTTCTGCGCTGCCCTGACCAACCATCACCAGGGCGAGGGCCAGGGCCTGTTCACCGCCCTGGTGCGCGAGCGGCCCGACCTCGCCCCCACCGTCGCCAAACTCGCCGAGGACCACGACCTCATCACCCACATCCTCGCCCGGGTCCGTGACCTCGCCGAACAGGCCGTACGGGCCACGGACCTGGAGGCCGTCGGACGCGAACTCGACGGCCTCGCCGCCATCATGGAGTCGCACTTCGCCTACGAGGAACGCGCCATCGGCGCCGCTCTGGACGCCGGAGTCGATGGCCGCGAGGACTGGTCGGGGCCGGTCCTGCGCTTCCGCGCACCGTAAAACCCCTCGCCGACGCGAGCCCGCCCTCCCTAGACTCGCCCCGCAGCCGCGCCTCGAGTGCGCGGCCGACCGTGACGACAGCAATCGGAGAGGGGGCGGGACGGCCATGCCGAAGCACAGCGCCGCCGTCCCCTCTCCCGCCTCGCGGTACGAGGTGATCCTGGTGTCCTCGCCCTTCCGGTGCCCGCTGCGCGGCCGGCACCGGAACAGTGCCGTCACCGTCTGAGCACGCCCGTAGAAACTCATCAAGGGGCCATCCTCGTCAGTGATCTGATGGAGCGTCAGAACTCAGCGGCAGCACTGTGCCAATCGCGCTTCCACCCGTAGCACCGCCTCGAAAGGCACCGGGCCATGCGCACCGACACCACCACCACCAGCACCACTACCAGCACCACCACCATCGGCACCGCCGCGATCGCCGCCGTCCGCAACCTCGGCATCCTCGCCCATGTCGACGCCGGCAAGACCACCCTCACCGAACGGATCCTCTACCTCACCGGTAGCACCCACAAGCGCGGCGAGGTCCACAACGGCACCACCGTCACCGACTTCGACCCCCAGGAACGCGACCGCGGCATCACCATCTTCGCCGCCGCCGTCAGCTGCGCCTGGGCCGGGCACCGGATCAACCTCATCGACACCCCCGGCCACGTCGACTTCGCCGACGAGGTCGAACGCAGCCTGCGCGTCCTGGACGGCGCCGTCGCCGTCTTCGACGCCGTCGCGGGCGTCGAGCCGCAGAGCGAATCCGTGTGGCGCCAGGCCGAACGCCACGGCGTGCCCCGGATCGCCTTCGTCAACAAGCTCGACCGTGCCGGAGCCGACCTCGACGCCGCCGTCGCCTCCATCCGCGAACGCCTGCACCCCCACCCGCTCGTCGTCCACCTGCCCATCGGCACCGAGGAGGCCTTCACCGGCCTCGTCGACCTCGTCCGCCTGCGCGCCCTCACCTGGGACGAGGACGGCACCCTGACGGACGGCCCCGTCCCCGACCACCTCGCGGCCGAGACCGCCGCCCGCCGACACGCCCTGGAGGAAGCCGTGGCCGAACTCGACCCCCGGGCCCTGGAGGAGTTCTGCACCCACGCCACCCTCGGCACCGACACCCTCACCACCGCCCTGCGCGCCCTCACCCGCACCGGCGAGGCCGTGGTCGTCCTGGCCGGCTCCGCCTACCGCAACCGCGGTGTCGAACCCCTCCTGGACGCCGCCCTCGCCTACCTTCCCTCACCCCTGGACACCCCGCCCGTGACCGCCGCCGACGGCTCCCAACAGCGCCTCCCCGACCCGGGGCAGCCCGTCACCGCCCTCGCGTTCAAGGTCACCACCGCGCCCACCGGCCGCCTCACCTACCTGCGCCTGTACGCCGGCACCCTGCACAAGGGCGCCACCCTGCTCGACGCCGCCACCGGCCGCACCGAGCGCATCGCCCGCATCCTGCGCGTCCAGGCCGACCGCCACACCGAGACCGACCACGCCCTGGCCGGCGACATCGTCGCCGTCATCGGCCCCAAGCACACCCGCGTCGGCGCCACCCTGTGCGACCCCGACCACCCGATCCTCCTGGAGGCACCCGTGAGCGCCGAACCCGTCGTCACCGTCGCCGTCGAGGCCCGCCGCAGCGCCGACACGGACAAGCTCACCGCCGCCCTGGCCCGCCTCACCGACGAGGACCCCTCGCTGCGCCTGGCCACCGACCCCGAAACCGGCCAGCGCACCCTGTCCGGCCTGGGCGAACTGCACCTGGAGGTCGCCGTGGAGAAGGTACGCCGCGACGCCGGCGTGGAGGCCGTCGTCGGCCGCCCCCGCGTCGCGCTGCGCGAGGCGCTGGTCGAAGGCGTCACCGGCTTCACCCACCGGCACGCCAAACAGGACGGCGGGTCCGGCCAGTTCGCCCACATCGTCCTCGACCTGGCCCCCGCCGACGAGGCCTTCACCTTCACCTCCACCGTCACCGGCGGGCGCGTCCCGCGCGAGTACGTCCAGGCCGTGGAGGCCGGCTGCCGCGACGCCCTCGCCGAGGGCCCGCTCGGCGGCCACCCGGTCACCGGCGTCGCGGTCACGCTCACCGACGGCCTCACCCACCCCAAGGACTCCTCCGAACTCGCCTTCCGTACCGCCGCCCGTCAGGGCCTGCGCGAGGCGCTGCGCGCATCCCGGCTCCACCTGCTCGAACCCCTCGCGCAGGTGAGCGTCACCGTGCCCGAGGATGCGCTCGGCACCGTCCTGGGCGACCTCGCCGCCCGCCGCGCCACTGTTCAGGGCACCCGGCCCGGCCCGGGTGGCACCGCCCAGGTCGACGCCCTCGTACCGCTGGCCGAACTCTTCGGCTACGCGGGCCGCCTGCGCGGCCGTACCCAGGGGCGCGGCACCTTCACCACCCGGCCGGCCGGCTACGCCCCGGCGCCCGCGGCGGCTTCGGCGCTCGCGGCCCCCGCAGCCCCTGCGGCCGGCCGGGCGGCCCGCTGAGGCGCGGCCCGGCCCTCCCCACCCGGGGGAGGGCCGGGCCCCGGCCTCCCGGGAAAACCGCTGGTCCGCCGTCGCCGCACGGTGGTAGAACTCCCGGGTGCATACGAACCCGGACTTCCCTGACCTGCTGCGTCTGATCGACGACCGCTCCGCCGCCTTCCGCGCCGCGATCGCCGCCGCCCCCGACCTCGACGCCAAGGTCCCCAGCTGCCCCGAGTGGACGCTCCACGACCTGGCCCGGCACCTGGGCAGCGGAGACCGCTTCTGGGCCGCGATCGTCGCCGCCGGCCCCGCCGACGGACCCCCCGCCGAGGCCGTCGCCGCACGCGCCGCCATCGTCGCACCCCGCGAGCGCGACGCCCTGACGGCCTGGCTGGCCGACTCCACCCAGCAGCTGCTGGACACCCTGCGCGCCGTCGGTGCCGAGGCCGACTGCTGGACGTGGTGGCCCGGCTCGCAGACCCCGCAGAGCGCCGGCGGCGTCGCCCGCCACCGGGTCCAGGAGAGCGCGGTGCACACCTACGACGCCCAACTCGCCAACGGCGCAGCCGAGATGCTTCCCGAGGAGGTCGCGCTCGACGGCGTCGAGGAGTTCCAGTTCACCTGCGTCGCCACCCCCGTCGCCTGGCCGCACACCCCGGCGGTCATCGACTACCACGCCACCGAGGGCCGCTCCTGGCGCCTGCACCTGGGCGCCGACGGCGTCCAGGTCGAGATCCTGACCGATCTTCCGACCGGGGCCGCCGCCACACCTGCGGATGTCTCCGCCCGTGGCAGCGCCTCCGAGCTGGTCCTCTTCTGCTACGGCCGCTTCTCGCTGGACGCCATGAACATCGACGGCGACCGGCGGATCTTCCAGCAGCTCATCGACTGGGACCCGAGCGCGTAACCGCTGGTCGGCCCGGGGTGGGCGGTGGCTACAGTGTCCCGGCCTGCGCCGCCGCCCACGCCGACGGGAACAGCGGACGCCAGCCCAGGTCCCGGCGGGCGGCCGCGGTCAACACCTGCCCCTCCCACGGGTCGAACTCCGCCTCCGACGCCGAAGTGCCGGGGTGGGTACGGCCGTTGAGGACATGCAGGTCCCAGGCGGTCAACGGCGCGTCGTCCGACACGTTGTAGGTGCGGCCCTCGATCCCCGGGGTCACCACCGCCCGCCACAGCGCCTGCGCCACGTCCGCGTGGTGCACCACCGCCAGCCGCTGGTGGGCCGGCCAGGACGCGGCCCAGTGCAGCGACTGCGCCAGGTGCGGATCGCCCTCCCCGTACACGAACGCCAACCGGGCCACCACCAGCGGCAGTTCGTCCGCCAGCTCGCGCAGTCCCGCCTCGGCCTGCGCCTTGGACTGCGCGTACACCCCCCACGCCGGGTCGGGCGCCAGCCGGTCCTCCTCCACGGCCGGGCGGCCCAGCCCCCGCCCGTACACCAGGTTGGTGCTGGTGTGCACGAACCTCGCCACCCCGGCCTTCGCGGCCTCCCGGCCCAGCGCGATCGCCGCGTCCCGGTTGACCGCCCACGCCTGCTCGTCCGGCACCCCGCGCAGCGCCGCCGCCACGTTCAGCACCACGTCGACGTCCGCCAACGCCCTTGCCCGGTCGGCGGGTTCGCACACGTCCCCGACCACCGTCTCCACCCCGTCCAGCCCCAGCCCCAGCGCCTGCGCCTTGGCTGCGTCCCGCACCAGCACCCGCACCGAGCCACCCTCGGCCCCGGCCCACCGCGCCAGGCGCGGCACCAGACGCTGCCCCACCGAACCGGTCGCCCCCGTCACCAGGATCTTCGTCATGCTTGCTTCCCCTCACAGGAGTTCTGCTCTCCGACGTGCACCAGCTTGCCCGCCCCGCCCGGCCGCCGACAGAGACCCACTGATCCAGGGATTCCCGATCCCTGGTTGGGCGCCCGCACGGGCGTCGTCCGGACCCTGTCACCGTTGTTCCGCACCCCGCTCTGGTGTGCGCGGAGTGCGGGTGCGGCCCGCGAGGTGGACGGCGAGGGCGGTCAGGACCGCCGCCGCCGACGCGTACACCGGCAGCCACAGCGTCGTCGTCGAGGCCAGGCAGTCGTTCACGGCGACCCGGCCCTGGGTGCGTTGCGCGGAGGCCAGCGCGCCGGTGCCCTGGTCGGCGAGCGCGCCGAGGGCGGCCCGCGCGTTCAGCGCCGCGTAGTCGCCCAGGCGCGCGCACTCGGCGCGGGTGCCCGGCATCGGCAGCAGCCAGGCCCAGCGCTGCATCGCCGGGGCCAGGACGAGGGCCGCGCACAGGCCGACGACCAGCGAGTAGGCCGCCAGCGACCGCAGGCGACCGAACCCCGCCCCGGGCGCACCGGGCTTACCGGGCGCACGGGTTGTGCGCAGCGGCGGGTCGGCGAAGGCGAAGACCACGGCGAGCAGGGTCAGGCCGAGGTAGGTGGAGAACCACTGCCACGACCCCGAGGCGAGTGCGGCCGCCAGCACCCCGGCCAGCGCCGTGCCCAGCACCCCGGCCTGCCCGCCGCCCGGCCGGCTCCCGCCGGGGTCCGGGCGGCCCGGGAGGTGGGGGAGGCTGCGCTCGTCCATGGGGTTTCTCCTGCCTGGCGTCCGGGCCCACCAGTGTCCGGCCGCACCCCGGCGCCGGCTCCGCCGCCCCGCCGCCGCGCGAGGCCCCCTCGTCCGGTCGGCGGCGCCTGCGGACCCGCCCCGGATGTTTCCTGTGAGCCTTCACACGCCGTTCAACCGTCGGCTGGGCGTGTGCCCGGAGTGAGGCTTTGTCGGTCCCCTCGCGCGGCGGTCTCGGCTCGGGCGAGTGCCTGGCGCATGTGATCGGCGTGCTGACGGGTCATGTCGCGGAGCGTGGGTGATCCGGCGGTTCGTTCGGCGGCGGCTTCGGCCGACTGGGTCCAGGCGCGGAATTCCGCGAGGGGGCGCTGGTGGCCGCACTCCAGCTCGGCGCCCGACTGATCCGCGACCACGGCCCAATGACCGCTGTGGACGTGGACGCTGACGCCTTGAGCGTGGAAGACGACCGCGAAGGGCTCTTCGGGCCCCCTGGGTGTCGGGTTCAGGTTAGAGTCCGCCGGCTACTCGGAGGATCGCTCCGGTCGTGTACGAGGCGTCCTGCGACAGCAGCCAGGAGACGGCCGCGGCGATTTCCTCCGGCTGGCCCGCGCGGCCGAGGGGGATGTTGGCGGCGGCTTTGGCGGGGCGTTGGGGGTCCTGGTGGAAGTCGGTCCAGATGGTGCCGGGGGCGACGGTGTTGACGCGGATGCCCTGTCCGGCGACTTCTTTCGACAGTCCGACGGTCATGCTGTCGACGGCGGCTTTGGCGGCGGCGTAGTGGACGTACTGTCCGGGGCTGCCGAGGGTGGCCGCGGCGGAGGAGATGTTGACGATCGCTCCGCCGCCCGTACGTGCCATGTCCTGGACGGCGCGGCAGGCGCACAGCAGGTATCCGAGGATGTTGATGTCCAGGGCGCGGCGGATCCCGGCCGGGTCGGCTTCGGCCAATGGTCCGTTGGGGCCGCTGGTCCCGGCGTTGTTGACCAGGGCGGTGAGGGGGCCGAGCTGTGCGGCCCGGTCGAAGAGGTGCTCGACGTCCGCCTCCTCGGCGGTGTCGGCCCGTACGGTCAGGCAGGTGCGGCCGCGGTCACGGACCTGCGCCGCGACCGCCTCGGCGGCGGCGCCGTCCGTGTGGTAGCCGAGGACGATGTCGTGGCCCTCGCCTGCGAGGCGCCGGCAGATCGCCGCGCCGATGCCGCGGCTTCCGCCGGTGACCACGGTGACGAGCTGTGTCTTCATGTCAGTCCCCCAAGGGTGTGTGGGTGTTCGAGCGGCCGAAGCGTTCGCGGTAGTGGTCGGGGGCGATGCCGAGGTGGCGGTGGAAGGTGCGGCGCATGGTCTCGGCGGTGCCGAAGCCCAGGCGGCGGGCGAGTGCGGCGACCGGTTCGTCGGTCTCGGTGAGGGCCCGTCGGGCCGCTTCCATCCGTACGCGTTCGACGTAGGCGGCCGGTCCCGTGCCGACTTCCGCGGCGAAGCGCCGCTGCAGGTGCCGGGGGCTGAGACCGGCCCGGGCGGCCAGCTCTGCGAGGCCGTGCCGCCCGCCGGGGTCGTCCTGGATGGCCCGTACGGCTGTCCGTACGGGCCCGCTGGTCGGCTGCGCCGACCACAGGGGGACGCTGAACTGTGACTGGTTGCCGGGCCGGCGCAGGTACAGCACCATCTCGCGGGCTGCCGCCAGGGCGAGCTCCGGCCCGTGGTCGTCCTCCACGAGGGCGAGTGCGAGGTCCATGCCGGCGCTGACGCCGGCGGAGGTCCACACGGGGCCGTCCCGGATGAAGATCGGGTCGCAGTCCACGGTCAGTTCGGGGTGCTCCTGGGCGAGTTGGCGCTCGCGGGCCCAATGGGTGGTGACCCGCCGTCCGGCGAGGAAGCCGGTGGCGGCCAGGAGCAGCGCGCCGCTGCACACCGAGGCGACCCGGCGGGCGCCGGCCGCGGCCGCGGTGATCCAGGCGACCAGGGCGGGGTCGTCGCGCGCGTCGTTGACGCCGGGGCCGCCGATCACGACCAGGGTGTCCAGTCCTTCGGGGGTGAGGTCCGCGATCCCGTGGGTGGCGTGCATCGTCAGCCCGCTGGAGGAGCGGACCGCGCCGGCGCGGGGGGCCACCACCGGGCAGTCGTAGCCGCCGACCGCCTCCTGCGCGTAATGGAACACCGCATGGGGGCCGACCAGGTCGACCGACTGGAATCCCTCGAACACCACGAACACCACCTGACGCATGCCTGCCAGGCTGTCCGAGCGGCGTCGATGGCGTCAACGACGAGCACCCCACGGATCGCGCCACGCCCCGCGTGCCCCGCCATGCGCGTCCCGCCGTGTGCGAGGCCGTATCGGCTGATGCGTCGTTGAAGGCCCCGAGCCAGGGTGGTCTCTCCGGTTACCTAATCGGCGTCGGCGTCGACGGCGGCGTCGGCGGCGGGCAGGAGCAGGAGCTTCCCGCGGGCGCGCCCGGTCAGGCTGATCTCAAGGGCCTTGCGCCAGTCGGCGAGGGGGAAGGTTGCGGCAATCGGCACGGTGAACCTGCCTTCGGCGGCCAGTTGGGCGAACTCGGGGAAGACGCCGAAGAGCTCGTCGTCGGTCCGCTTCGCGGGGTCTTCGTGGAAGGTGTCGCGCACCCCGATCTCCGGCGCTGCGGCGAGGTCGGAGCAAGTCAGCACATGCTGGGGATCGCCGCCGACGATCTCGACGAGTTCGGGCAGGGCACCGCCCGGCGGTGCGGTGTCGAAGGCGAGGTCGACCTGGCCGAGGCCGAGGGCCTTGACCCGCTCGGCCAGGCCTTCGCCGTAGCCGGTCACCGTGGCTCCGAGGTCGCGCAACTGCTCGGTGTAGGTCTCCCCGGCGGTCGCGATCACCCGCGCCCCGCGGACGAGGGCGATCTGCACGGCCGCGTAGCCGATGGTGGTTCCGGCGCCGTTGACCAGGATCGTGCGGTCCGCGGCCAGGCCGAGCCGCGCGAGGTGCCAGGACGCGGTGCTCAGTGCCATCGGGAGCGCGGCGGCCCGGGTGAGGTCGAGGCCCTCGGGCACGAGGAACCAGTGGTCCAGCACGGCGCGGTCCGCCGCTCCGGCGCTCGGCTGACCGGCGAAGTCGGCGGTGCCGAACACGCGGTCGCCGACGGCCACGTCCGTGACGTCGGCACCGACGGCCTCGACGGTGCCCGAGACGTCGCAGCCGATGCCGCGCGGCAGGCTCCCGGGGAAGAGCCCGCGGCACAGCGCCCAGTCGGCCGGGGCCAGTCCGCACGCGTGCACGGCGACACGGATGCGGCCGGGTCCCGGTTCGGGCACAGGGGCGGTCTCCAGGCGCAGGACGTCGCCGGGCTCGCCGTTCTCGTGGAAGCGCACCGTGCGCATGGTGCCCGGCGCGGAAGCGGGTTGGGCCATGAGGTCTCCTCCAGAAGCCAATCGGAACGCGTTCCGTTTATCCCGGGCCTAGACTACCCCCAGGACCGACTCAAATGGAACGTGATCCGCTTAGACATGGCCACCGAACCGCCCCCGGCAGCCCACCAGCAGCTGCGCGCCGACGCCGCGCGCAACCGCGAGACCGTGCTCGCGGCCGCCACCCGCGCCTTCGCCACCTCCGACACCGAGCCGTCGATGCGCGCCATCGCTCGACAGGCAGGCGTCGGCGTCGCCACCCTCTTCCGCCACTTCCCGACCCGGGAAGCGCTCGTCGACGCCGTCTATCAGGACCAGGTCGTCCGACTGACGGCCGGGGCAAGCGAGTTGCTCGCCAGTCACCCGCCCGCGCAGGCGCTGCGCCGGTGGATGGACCTGTTCGCGGACTGGCAGGCCACCAAGCACGGCATGACCGACACCCTGCTCGCCATGATCGATGCCGGCGACATCTCCCTCGCCCACACCCGACAGGAGCTCCTGTCGGCCATCACCACGATCCTCGACGCCGGCGCCACCGCTGGGGACATCCGCGCCGATGCCCGCGCCGACGACGTCTCCGCCGGAATCCTCGGCATGCTCGCCGTCGCCGCCAGGTCCGGAGAACCTGCCCAGGCCCGACGCCTGCTCGACCTGCTCATGGACGGCCTCAGGCCGCGCTGAGGGCGTGCCACCGCCTACTGCCTACCGCCTGCCGGGTCGGTCCTAGACGGCGCGCAGCAGGAGGCGGCCGTGGCGGAAGCGTTCGCCTTCGCCGGGGGCGCGCAGCAGGCGGGCGTTCTCGGCGAGGCCGGCGTCGTGGGCGAGAGCGGCGAGGTGGTCGACGGGCCAGCGGTAGGCAGTGGTGACCTTGTGGTCGAAGGCCGTCACCGGGTCGTCCTCGGACTCGAAGAAGCCCAGCAGCGCGTACCCGCCCGGGGCCAGCACGCGGCGGAACTCCGCCAGGTAGGAGGGTAGTTGCCGCGGCGGGGTGTGGATCAGCGAGTACCAGGACACCACGCCGTCCAGTTCCCCGTCACCCGCCCGCAGCGCGTCCATCGAACCGACCTCGAAGCGCAGGTGGGGGTAGGTGCGGCGGGCGATGGCGACGAGGGCGGGGGAGAGATCGACGCCGAACGCGTCCAGGCCCCACTCCCGCAGCGCCGCCGTCAGGTAGCCCGGCCCGCAGCCCAGGTCTGCCACCATCGGGGCGGAGCCGGAGGCGTTGGCGACGTTCTCGCGGACCAGGTCGGCGAAGGCGGCGACGAAGGAGCGGTCCAGCGGCAGGCGGGCCAGGCCGTCCTTGACGTGGTCGGCGTAGCGCTCGGCCAGGGCGTCGTAGGCGTCGGCGGTCGTGCTCAGGTACGACAGGGACGACAGGGACGATGGGGACGACAGGGATTGCGAGGCTGACGAGGATTCGGGCATGGGGACGACCCTAGGGCCTGTCGAGGATGTACGACTCCGCGCCGGGCTGGTCCACCTACCGGGCCGAGGATGTGCGCCGGGCGGCGCCCGACATCGTCGAGGGTCGGATCGACATTCCCCCGCTGTGGCGGACCGACACCCGGGAGGGTCGACGGGCGCAGTTCTGGGAGGGCCTCCGGCTCACACTGACCTGCGTCGTGCCGGTGGCGTTCATCCTGTTCTGCTTCGTCATGGTGATCGTGTCGGCGATCTGGCGTCAGGGGCCGGATCAATGGATTGGGCCTGCCGTACACGGGGTGCGGGGTGTCGGATCCCGTCCACTGCACCGACCTTGGTGTTGCAGGGTGGGTGTGATCCGCTGGTGCGGGCGGCGTCCGCGCGCGCCGTTGCCGCCGCGATTCCCGGTGCGCGCCTGTGTGTTGTGTCGGGTGTGGGTCATGCTGGGGTTCATGGTTGATCGTGTTGCTCTTGCTGATTTCCTCAGTCGTTCTCGTGCCCGGCTGGCCCCTGCTGACGTCGGTTTGCCGTCCGGTTCCCGGCGTCGTACGCCCGGGTTGCGTCGGGAGGAGGTGGCGTTGTTGGCGGGGTTGTCGGTGGATTATTACGCGCGTCTTGAGCAGGGGCGTGGTCCGCAGCCGTCGCCGCAGTTGTTGGTGGCGTTGGGGCGGGCGTTGCGTCTGGGGGAGGACGAGCGCGACCACTTGTTCCATCTGGCGGGTCATGTGCCGCCGCGTCGGCATGGGGTGTTGGCGCATGTGCGCCCCGGACTGCTGCTGATCCTGGATCGTCTGCACGATGTGCCCGCGCAGGTGGTCTCGGATGTGGGGGATGTGCTGGCGCAGAACGCGATGGCGGCGGCGGTGTTCGGGGACGCCGGTGGTTCTGGTCGGCGCAACCTGCTGCTGCGCTGGTTCACCGACCCGGCGAGCCGGGCGCTCTTCCCGCCGGAGGACCACGAGGCCCTGGCCCGCGCCCACGCCGCGGGCCTGCGCGCGGCGCACGCGGCCCGTCCGGGTGATCGGCGGGTGGCCGGGTTGCTTGCCGAACTCCTGGCGACGGGGGAGGAGTTCGCGGGCTACTGGGAGCGTCATGAGGTGGCGTTGCGGCGGAGTGGGGTCAAGCGGGTGTGTCATCCGGTGGTGGGGGAGTTGGTGCTGGAGTGCGAGGTGTTGGCGGCGGGGGGTGAGGATCAGTTGCTGTTGGTGCACACGGCCGCCGTGGGCAGTGAGAGCGCGTCGCGGCTGGAACTGCTTCGGGTGGTCGGCGCCGGGGTGTAACGCCCGGGCGTCCGTCGTGCCGTGCGACTGCCCGCCTGGTCGTCTGCCGTGCCGTGCCGTGTTGTGCCGTCGGTCGGTCGGTGGGGCCGGTTGGTGCGCTGCGGGCGGGTGTGGCTTGGCTCGCGTGCTGTTGCAGTTGCCGTGTGTGGGGTGCGGTGCCCCGTAGGCTGGGTGGGTCGGGGACGGTGTGTCACCGAGGCGACACGGCGACAGGTCGACATCTCGGCGTGGCGGTGTATCGGTGGTTCGACAGAAGCGGGCAGGCAGGGCGATGCAGTTCGATGACGAGGGTGATCTCGACACTTCGCAGGTGGATGACCGGCGGGGTGTTCCGGGTGGGAAGGTCGCCATCGGTGGTGGGGTGGTGGGTCTGATCGCGGTGCTGTTCGCGGTCGTCCTGGGGGTCGACCCGCAGCTGCTGGGCCTGTCCGACGGCGGTGGCAGCGGGTCCTCTGCTGCTGGGGTGCGGACGGACAGTGAGGTGCGTGAGTCGTGCAAGAAGGGTGTGGATGCGAACAAGCGTCAGGACTGTCGGATCACGGCGGTGACCAACAGTCTTCAGGAGTTCTGGGGTGCGGAGTTGCCGGCGCGTACGAGGGTGGCGTACAAGCCCGCCCAGACGGTGCTGTTCACCAACCGGGTCTCCACGGCGTGCGGTCCGGCGACGTCGGCGGTGGGTCCGTTCTACTGTCCGGGGGATCGGATGGCGTATTTCGATCTGGGGTTCTTCGACGAGTTGTCGACGCGTTTCGGTGCGAAGGGCGGTCCGTTCGCGGAGTCGTACGTGGTGGCGCACGAGTACGGGCACCATCTGCAGAACCTGCTGGGCACGATGCAGAAGGTCGGCAACGATCGGCAGGGTGCGGACAGCGCTTCGGTGCGGCTGGAGTTGCAGGCGGACTGCTACGCGGGGGTGTGGGCGCACCATGCGACGACGGTGCCGCAGGCTTCGACGGGGCGTCCGTTGGTCTCGGTGCTGACGGATCAGGACATCGCGCAGGGTCTGGACGCGGCGGCGGCGGTGGGTGATGACCGGATCCAGAAGCAGGCGACGGGGAGGATCAATCCGGAGGCGTGGACGCATGGTTCCTCCGCGCAGCGCAAGGCGTGGTTCACGACCGGCTACCGCGGTGGTGACATGACCCAGTGCGACACCTTCTCCGGCAGGATCTGACCCACCACCCCCGCTTGACCACGGTCCGCTTTCCCCTGCTTGACCATCGCCTGTTCGACCGTCGTCCTTTGTTTGATGAGTGCTTTGCGGGCGTGGGCTGTCCATGGCGTGGGCGTGCGCTGTTTCCGCATCACCCTGGGCTTCCCGCGGACTACCGGGAGTTCATCGACCGGTTCGGGCCGGGAGAGGTCCGCGGCTACCTGGGTGTGAACGCTCCGTGGCCGTGGCCGGGCGCATCGCGGGACGGGGTGATCTGGGACATGCCGTGGTCGGGGTAATGGGAGGGGTTGGGCCGGTTGGCCGTCATGCTGTGGAGGTGTCCCGGTCCCGGCGGTGTGGTCGGGGTCCGGTCGGGCGGGCAGTGGACTTCCTTGGAGGCGGGGCGGGCGTGGGTACATCTTCCGGGGGCCGGCACTGGTCGCGTCCGCAGTACCTGCACGAGGCGGTGACCAATCCGAACATCCATGTGCGGGGCACGCACAGTTACTACAGTGACGCCTGGAGCGAGGGCTTCGAGCAGTCGGTGGTGCGCTACCTCTACGGTGACGCGGTGAGCGTGGCTTCGTGGGAGCCGCCCCGGCCCGTCGACCAGCTTCACATCGGCGACTACGTCTGCATCGCCGCCGAGGCCGTGATCCTGATGGGCGGCAACCAGACCCACCGTACCGACTGGTTCAGTCTCTACCCCTTCCCCGGCAACGCCGTCGACGCCTACCGGCACAAGGGGGACACCGTGATCGGGGACGGTGCCTGGATCGGCATGCGCGCCATGATCATGCCTGGCGTCACCATCGGTGAAGGCGCCGTCGTCGCCGCACAGGCCGTCGTCACGCGCGACGTCGCGCCGTACACGGTCGTCGCGGGCAGTCGCGCCGTCCCCGTCGGTACCCGTTTCGACCCGGACACCGTTGACCGCCTCCTGGCTCTGGGCGTCTACACCTGGACCGAGGACAAGTTCACGGCCCTGCGCGCCGTGCTCTGCGCGTCCGACATCACCGCTCTCGAACTGTCGGCCCGCCGATACGACCACGACCGGGCTCCTGCCTGAGACACGGTGGACGAGTCGGTGTCGACCGCGCGTCGCACGCCTGCCGCGCCCGCGGGCCACCCGATCGAGCCACTCACAGGTCCCCTCGGTGGTTCCCGCTCACGCACTGAACGCGGCCGGCGCGGCCGAGGGGGGTGCTCACCGTCGTGGCCGCCGCTTCGTGGACCTGCGCGGCTGCCGCACCACTGACCGCTGGTCGTTGAAGGTCAGTATGAAAGGCGAGCCATTCCAGGCAGGGGCTCGATGAGCGTGTGGCCGGCCTGAGTGTGATACGGGACGACCAGATCCCGAGCAGTTCTGAAACGCTCGGCCGGTTCGGCCGGTTCGGCCGGTTCGGCTGGTTCGGCTGGCCCGCGGGCCTCCAGCAGGCTGACAGCTTCCTTCGTACGCATGAGGAAGATGTCCGTGTACGGGAGCGGACCGGACGCCCCAGCCACTCCGGCGAGAAGCCGGAAGCCCGCCATGACCACCGTGAGTGCCTGCACGAAGTCCTGTTCCCCCACGAGTTCCACGCCGGCCTTCATGGAAGCCATCACCCCGACGCAAGCGTTCATCGCGGTGCCGCTGAAATCCGGCCCGTCCGGCCGGCGAGCCGGGGCCTTGGAGGACAGGGCGACGCCGACGTGAGTGATGTAGTCGCTTGGGAAGTCCGCCTGCCGGAACTGGTCCAGCATCCTCTGCTGCTCGATGCGGTCCACGCTGATGCGGTTCGCCGGATGCTTCGCGCGTTCACGCTCCACGGCCCGGTCGACCGTCCCTGCGTGCCGATCCCTGTCCTTCCTCCTGAACGCTGGAGGCATCACGGCGAGGGAGATCCCGATCTGGACGAAGAGCCTCCCGTCTGTCGCCACGAACAGGCCGGCAACAGACCCCGCTGCGAGACCGGCTGCTGCGAACAGCGCCGCACGCGCCCTCCAGCAAGCCATCGCGAGCAGCACGAGCAGGATGGGAAGGCCGGTGACGGCGGCCGGCGGCCAGTCGATTGGTCCGGTGGAAATGGAAACCTGGTCGCGAACCGGTATCAGTCCTGCCAGTGCCCCGAGGACCAACAGCCGTATCCCCATGGCAGGTTCTCCACTCGACAGTTCCTCACGGATACGCGGGGAGTACGGCACGCCTTCTTCACGCGGTTCCGCGAGACGGGTTCCTCTCGGCACAGCCCGAGAAACGGGGCCGCAGGCCGCCCAACTGTGGCGGAGGTTCGGACACAGGTACTCAACTTGACGTTGAACGTCCGGCTTCGAACAGGCGGGCCCGGTGATCACTCGTCCGGTGCTCCTGGGACGGTGGCACGGCTGCCGGGGGTGTGATCGCGATACGCGCCGCAGGGGCAGCGCAATGATCGTGAAGCCCTGAGTCCGGCCCCGTGTTCCAGAGGGAGGCGCGTGCTGTTCTGCCGGCGGCAGAACAGCGGCCGGACCGGGCTCGACGATCACTACAGTCCAGTCCCATGGGGACGATTACGACGCGCACGGTCGAGTACCCGGCGGACGGTTTGACGATGATCGGCCACCTTGCTCTCCCGGCGGGTGTCGACCGCCGGCCCGCGGTGCTGCTCGGACCGGAGGGCATGGGGCTCAGCGACGTCGAGCGCCGCCGGGCCGACGCTCTCGCCGAGCTGGGATACACAACGCTGGCCTTCGACCTTCACGGCGGGCGCTATCTGGGCGCCCCCGAGGAGATGCTGGCCCGGTGCATACCGCTGCTCGCCGATCCGGACCGGATGCGGGGCATCGGCCATGCCGCGCTCGACGTGCTGCGCATCGAACCGCGGACCGACCCCGACCGGATCGCCGCCGTCGGCTACGGCACCGGGGGCGCCGTCGGGCTGGAACTCGGGCGCGCCGGCGCCAACCTGCGCGCGATCGGGACAGTCAACGCACTGACCACGGGCCGGCCGGGCGAGGCGGCGCGCATTCGCTGCCCGGTGTGGGCCGGGGTCGGGTCGCAGGACCCGATCATGCCGCCCGCGCAATGGAACGCGTTCACCGCCGAGATGCAGGCCGCAGGCGTCGACTGGCGCCTCACGGTCTACGGCGGCGCCTTGCACGCCTTCCACCACCCCCCGGTCGACCACCCCACGGTCCCCGGCGTCGGCTACCACCCAGAGCACGCACAGCGAGCCTGGCGCGACGTCGTCAACCTGCTCGCCGAGTGCCTGCCCGTGACGGCGGTACGGCCTTCATGTGATCCTGAACTCGGCCAAGAGATACAGGACTTGACGCGAACGCCGTGATGGTGACTCCGGTGGAACAGGGCGTGCAGTGCGAGCCGTTCGCGCAACTGTCACGCTTCCGAGGGGTCTTCTACGACTGCCTGACCGGACGGCGTGACGCGCTGTTCGAGCTCACCGACGCGGTGCTGTGCACCGACGGGCCGGTGAAGACCCTGGTCGGCCTGGCACTCGCACCCGAACACCGGCGCGGCCACGGAGCCCTGTACGGCGCGCTGAACAAGGGATGCCTGGACGTCGAGCGGCTGCGGACCGCATCGGTTGGCCTGCCACTGCTACTGCTACTGCCGCGGGCCGCCGACGGCCGCCTGGTCCTGGCGGTGGACGTCTCGCCCTGGCTTGGGCCCGACGCCGCCACCAGCGATGCCCGCTCGTTCTGCCACACCTGCGGTCGGGGCGAGAGCAAGCACCTGATGATCCCGGGCCGGCCCTGCTCGTGGGTCGTCGCCCTGGAATCGGGCCGGACCTCGTGGGTCGCCCTGCTGGACGCCGTCCGGCTACGGCCGGGCGACGACCTCGCCGCGGTCACCGCCGCACAGCTGCGGGACCTGATCGAGCGCTTGGTCGCCGCCGGTCAGTGGAGCCCGGGCGACCCGTCGGTGTGGATCGTGGCAGACGCCGGTTACTACGTGATGTGCCTGGCTTACCTGCTGCGCGACCTGCCCGTGGAGATCCTGGGACGCCTCCGTTCGGACCGGGTGATGCGGCGCCCGGCGCCGACCCGTGCGGAGTCCGCCCTCGCCAATCCGGCCGGCGGGCGGCCGCCCGAGCACGGCGGCGAGTTCATCCTCAAGGACGCCAGGACCGCTCCACCCCGAACTGCAGCAGCACGCCGCCTGGCAGGACCACCCCGGCCGGCTCCCGGCCATCGAGGGCACCGTGATCCGCCTCCAGGTCGACCACCTGCCCAGCGGCGGTGACCCCAAGCCGCTGTGGCTGTGGTGCTCACGCCCCGCAGCCACTCCGACGGACACAGCCCTGGCCTGGCAGACCTTCCTGCGACGGTTCGACATCGAGCACTTCCTCAGGATGATCAAGCAGACGCTCGGCTGGACCGCCCCGATGCTGCGAGACGTCGAAGCGGCGGACCGCCGGACCTGGCCGATCGTCGTTACCCACACCCAACTCCGCCTCGCCCGACCGCTCGCCATCGACCTACGACACCCATGGGAGAAGCCGGCCGAACCGAACAAGCTCACCCCCGCCCGGGTCCGCCGCGGGTTCCGACACTTGCACGCCCGAACCTCAACGCCGGCCGAAGTGCCGAAACCCTCCCGGCCCGGCCCCGGACGCCCACCCGGCTCGAAGAACCGCCGCCCCGCGACCCGCTACGACGTGGGCCCGCTCCGGGCCACCGGCGAGCCCCACCGCAGACCGGCCCACCACAAGGTCGGCACCAAACTGGGCCGCGCCGGACAAATCACAAGCTCAAGAGCGGGCCAGCCGACCGCTCGGTGGCTGACCCCCACGGGCGTGGGGAGGAGGAGAAGCTGAATTTTTTGCTTGACCAAGCAGGGCGGGTGACCCCCACGTGGGTGGGGGAGGAGCTCCTTTGATTTGGTGGCTCCGTACGGTCTCATGGCTGACCCCCAGGGGCGTGGGGAGGAGCCGCAGGAGACCTCACCCGAGCCGTACAGCGTCGGCTGACCCCCACGAGCGTAGGGAGGAGGGACCGACGGCGGCCTGGACAGCGGCGGCGATCGGCTGACCCCCACGAGCGTGGGGAGGAGCCACTGATTGAGCCGCTTCGTGCGGAACTCTGCGGCTGACCCCCACGAGCGTGGGGAGGAGGGGCACGCGCCGGTTGTTCCCCCGGCCGGGCGCGGCTGACCCCCACGAGCGTGGGGAGGAGGCGGCCGTCGCCGCCGAACTCCTCTCCCAGGACGGCTGACCCCCACGAGCGTGGGGAGGAGAGCAGGCACGCCTGGACGATCTGGACGAGGGACGGCTGACCCCCACGAGCGTGGGGAGGAGACCCGCTCGGGGACCCACTCCACAGAAGCAGGCGGCTGACCCCCACGAGCGTGGGGAGGAGCGGAACCCGGAGGCAGGGCCGGCCGGTTGGAGCGGCTGACCCCCACGAGCGTGGGGAGGAGGGCACGTACGTCGCTCCGACCGTCGGGATCCCCGGCTGACCCCCACGAGCGTGGGGAGGAGAGGTGAACTTCGGTGAGTACGCGACCCAGTGGCGGCTGACCCCCACGAGCGTGGGGAGGAGGTCTTCCTCGTGGTGGTGGTCTTGCGGGTCTGCGGCTGACCCCCACGAGCGTGGGGAGGAGGCGACGGCGTTGGCGACGGTGAACGCGAGGAACGGCTGACCCCCACGAGCGTGGGGAGGAGGTACCAACCGCAGAAGGTCCGCGCCGCGCTGGCGGCTGACCCCCACGAGCGTGGGGAGGAGTCGCGGCGCTGGCCGGGCACGGTGCCGCTCAACGGCTGACCCCCACGAGCGTGGGGAGGAGTGCAGTTGGCCGCGTGCCAAGCGTCGGTGAAGCGGCTGACCCCCACGAGCGTGGGGAGGAGGGGTACACCCGGTGCCAGAAGTGCGGGATCAGCGGCTGACCCCCACGAGCGTGGGGAGGAGCCGCCGGTCACCCACCCGGCGAACTCGTGCGCCGGCTGACCCCCACGAGCGTGGGGAGGAGACCCGCTCGGGGACCCACTCCACAGAAGCAGGCGGCTGACCCCCACGAGCGTGGGGAGGAGGCTTTCCGACCTGCGGCGCAGCAGCGCCTTTGCCGTTTCTTGACCAGTTTGGATGGTTGGCGAGAGGGATGGCTGCTGGTGGTCTGTTGAGGTGTCAAAGGTCTGTGTTCATCGTGTCACCTGTCGGTGGTTCCTCGCCGGGGTGTGGCTGGTCTTCCCGAGGCCCGCCCTTGCAGGGAGGAGCTCACCCACGACGTGCCGAACGTCGCAAAGGAGGCTGACCTCCGCGGGCGTGGGGAGGAGCTGGCAGCGTCCGGGTGGGCCGCGCCACCGGCCGGGTGACCCCCATGGGCATGGGAGGAGTGGGACGCTGTCCGGAGAGCGTCCAGGGACGCCGGGTGCCCCCCGCTTGTGCCGGGAGGAGGCGTCGAGCGTTTGGAGTCGCTTGAGTCACGGTGGCTGACCCCCGCGGGTGCGGGGAGGAGGTGCTTTCCACCTCGTAAAGAGCCTCGGCGAGCGGCTGACCCCTGCTCGTGCGGGGAGGAGTGGCTTGCGGTGCCGGTCAGGTCGTAGGGGAACCGGTGGGGGGCGCCGACCGTGGTCGAGGTGCCAGGCGGCGAAGTGGTCGGCGTTGGTGTCCACGCCGACCGTCCCGGCCGCGCGGGCCGCCTCCAGCGGCATCGTCCGCACCACCGGGCGAGTCCACGAGGCGTCCAGGTACCAGCGGCTCCGCCCCACATCCAGGTGGATGCGGTACGCGACCGCCCGGGTGCCCTCGATCCGGTCCCGCCATTCCTCGCCCCGGTGCGGGAACGCCACCCTCGCGGCCAGGACGTACCGGCCGTTGGCGGCGTTGGCGTGCCCGGCGAGCGGGGCAGGCAGCTTGATCGACACCTCGCCCTGCGGGGTGACCCGGATCGTCTCGTTCCCAAAGCGCTTGCCCGATTCGCCCGTTCAGGCCGCCCCGGGTCAGGCCGTCTCGCATGCCGCCTCGGTGGGGACTTCCGGCAGGATCCGGCTCCGGCCCCCGCTCACCGCGAAGTACAGCACCCCGGCCACGCCGACCCCGATGAACCAGGTGTACGGCCCGAGCGCCGCGCCGTAGCCCGCCGGCCCGTACACCGGCAGCAGGCTGGAGAAGACCGCGCCGACGGCGGCGGCCGCGAAGGCCCGCACGTTCCAGCCGCCCTGGAAGCGGAACTCGCCGTCCTCCCGGTAGAGCGCCGGGACGTCGACGCGGGCCCGGCGGATCAGGTAGTAGTCCACGATGACCACCCCGAAGATCGGGCCCATGGTCGCGCCGATGGCGTTGACGAAGCTCGGCGCGCTGTCCCAGGGGTGCAGGGGGTAGAGCAGCAGCGAGATCCCGGCGGCGATCAGGCCCCAGCGCCGGAAGTCGACGTACTTCGGGGCGACGTTGGCGAAGTCGAACGCCGGGCTGACGAAGTTCGCGACCACGTTGATGCCCAGGGTCGCGACCGCGAAGGTCAGCGCGGCCAGCAGGACGAGGAAGACGCTGTCGAACCGGGCGGAGATCTTGGCGGGTTCGAGGATCACCTGGCCGTAGACCTTGCCGGCGGCCGCGGTGGTCAGGGCGGCCACGAAGGAGAACAGGACCAGGTTGACCGGCAGCCCCCACAGGTTCCCCTTGCGCAGCGTCTTCTCGTCGGGCACGAAGCGCGCGAAGTCGCCGAAGTTGAGGACGAGGGCCGCGAAGTAGGTGATCCACGTCGCCGCGATCGCCGCGATCGCGGCGAACGAGCCCGGCACCACGTCCAGCCCGGTCGCGCTCTTGGCGAGCGCGGCGAGGTCGGCGGCGGGCATGTCGACCGAGAAGGACAGCGCGCCTGCCTTGACCGACAGGGCGACGGCCAGCACCAGCATCATCACCCAGACGAGCGGCCCGGCGAAGTCCTGGAAGCGCCGCACCGTCTCCATCCCCTTGCTGATGACCAGCAGCTGCGCTGCCCACACCCCCAGGAAGCACACCACCTCCAGGCCGCTGTGCCCCAGTAGGTGGGTGCTCGCGTGGAAGTGCCGCGGGCCGCCGTACCGGGTGAGGAACGCGACGATCGCGCCGGCCGCCGCGCTGGTCTGCGCCCCGTACCAGAACGTCGCGACCACGGCCCGCACCAGCGCCGGCACGTTCGCGCCGAACGTGCCGAAGGAGGCCCGCGCGAGCACCGGGTACGGCACCCCGGTGCGCACCCCCGCCCTGCCGATCAGCGTCATCAGCCAGTAGATCACCAGCGAGCCGACGCCGATCCCGATGACGAACCTGAAGGCGTCACCGGCGGCCAGGAACAGGCTGGCGGCCAGGAAGTAGCCGTAGAGGCTGTGGACGTCCGAGGTCCACACGTTGAAGATGCTGAATGCCCCCCACCTGCGCTCGATGGTGGGGGCCAGGTCCTCGTTGTACAGGCGCGGCGAGTACCGCGCCAGGACCGAGCCCGGGATCGTGCCCGGGGCCGCTGCCGGGGCCGAGGTGGGGGCTGCGCCCGCTTCCGCTGCCATGCTGTCTCCTTGCCGCCGCGCCCCGCGGCGGCACGCTCGCTCCGTCGAGGTGGCAGTCCCGGGTGCCGGACCAGGTGCCAGATGGCATACAGGGAACGGGCCGCGCGTTTCCCCCTGATACCGCCGACGTAAGCGGCACATCAACTCCGGAAGCACCGTTCCGCATGGCGGAACAAGGTGCCCCGGTGCCCGCCGGCACCGGGGCACCCGTCGGTCAACCCCTCAGGACGGCGACCACTGCTGGTTGGACTGCCGGTTGCACGCCCACAGCTGGACGGCCGTGCCGTCACCGGTGGCAGCGCCCGCCACGTCCAGGCACAGCCCGGACTGGACCCCGGTCACACTCCCGTCCGCGTTGAACGCCCACTGCTGGTTCGACTGCCCGTTGCACGTCCAGACCACGACCTTGGTGCCGTTGGCCGTCCCCTTGTCGTAGGCGTCCAGGCACAGCCGCGCCGTCCCGCTGTAGACCGCCAACTCCCCGGCCGACGTCCGGGTGAAGAGCTGGTTGGCCGCCCCTGTGCAGCCCCAGATCTGGGCCTGGGCCCCGGGGGAGGTCGACGCGCCCGCCACGTCCAGGCACTTGCCCGCCCCCACGGCGTGCAGCGCCCCGCCGGTACCGCCGCCGGTACCGCCGCCGGCGGACGTCACGCCCGCCGCCGCGATCACCTGCTGCGCCCCGGCGGGCCAGTTGGTGCCGCTGACCTGGACGTTGCCGGTGAGGACGTTGTTGTGCGGGGCCCCGGTGGCGACCTGGGTGGCGCCGCCGTTGTACCAGTTGCCGGAGAAGGTGCTGTCGTTGGTGTTGTTGGTGGCGCCGGCGTTGGTGAAGGCCCACACGCCGGAGTCCTGGATGACGTTGCTGCTGAGGGTCTCGCTGCGCGAGCCCTCGTCCAGGTAGAGCCCGACGGTGTTCTTGTTGTCGTAGACGTAGTTGTGGTCGATGCTCGTGCCGGGGTTCGCGGACAGCGTGTAGATGCTGCCGCCGTCGTGGAACACCTTCTTGGTGCCGTGCACCTTGTTGTAGCTGATGACGGTGTTCTTCAGGGTCGTCGCCGTGCTGTAGACCGGCTGGTAGTCGTAGAGGCCGCGGTCGCGGTAGTCCTGGCTGCCGCCGGCGTCGTTGGCCCCCCAGCCCCAGCCGGCGTCGATGCCGTCGTAGGCGAGGTTCGCGACCTCGTTGTGGGTGATGACGGCGTGGGTGACGTAGGTCGAGAGGATCCCGGCCATGTCCTTGTAGTCCTTGGCGACGTCGGTGACCAGGTTGGACTGGATGGTGATGTTCTGGACCGTCATCGCCGGGTCGGACGGGTGGTGGGCGTCCGGCCGCACACCGCCGACCACGATGCCCGCCCCGGAGTCGTCGGTGAACGTGTTGCCCGAGACAGTGATGTCCGAGGCACCCAGGCCGACGCCGGAGGCGTGGGCGTTGGCGTCGTTGCCGATGCCGAGGGCGACCTGGCCCAGGTGGGTGAAGGAGTTCCCGGAGAAGGTGATCGCGGAGGCCGCCGAGACCTGCACGGCCGCCGGCACCTGGCTCCAGTTGTTGCGGGCGGCCTCGAACAGCTTGCAGCCCGACTGGCAGGAGGTCATGAAGTCCGCGGGCTGGTTGAAGGTGCCCGCCAGGATCGCCCCGCTCTGCTGGTCGGCGTAGCCGAGGTTGGTGCCGGGCTGCAGCCAGGTGGTGTGCTGGAAGGCGATGCCCTGGAAGGCGATGTCGTGCGCGGGCTTGCTGTAGCTGCTGCCGCCGATCTGCAGCAGGGAGGTCAGGCGAGGCAGTTCGATGTCGTGGGCGCCGGCCTGCCAGCCCGCGGGCGCCTTGTAGTACAGCTGGCCCGCCTGCGGGTCCAGGTACCACTGCCCGGCGGACTTGAGGAACGCGTACGAGTTCTCCAGCTGCAGCGCCCCGCCGGCGAAGGGCTTGGCGAGGGTGTCGTAGCCCCAGTTGTTGTTGTTCCAGGCGGGCTGCTGCATGGTGACGGTGGCGCCGCTGATGGACTGCACCGGGGCGATGCGGTCGGTGAAGGAGTTCTGGCTCTCCACCTCGATCCGGTTCTGCTGCGGCAGCGTGGCCAGGTAGTTCAGCGCCGGGTTGACGATGGTCATCCCGGTGGCGGTGATGTTCACGTCGCTGCGCGAGATCGGGATCGCGGCCCGGGGCGCGAGCGCCCCGTCGACGAAGAGCTGCCGCGAGTCGCTGCCGGCCGCTACCGGCGCGGCGTAGATGTTGTTCGCGGAGTCCTTGAGGGTCCAGCCGGTCACCTGCTGTCCGCCCGACAGCACCGGGCTCGCGCCCAGCGCGGCCTGCCAGACCACCTGGTGGCCGTTGCTGCCGGAGTCCGCGGCGCCGAAGGTCAGCGGTGCGCTCAACCGGTAGGTCCCGCCGGCCAGTTGCACCACGATGTCGCCGGTCATGGCGGAGTTGGCGGCCTGCACGGCGGACTTCGCCTGGGCCAGGGAGCAGGGGGCGGCGGCGGAGCAGGTGCTCCCGCTGCCGGTCGGCGAGACGTACAGGGTGGTCGCCGTGGCCGCGTGCGAGAGCGCGGCGGGCGTGACGGCGGCGGCTACGGCCGTCAGGCCCGCGACGAGGACTCCCGCGGTGCGGCTGGACGCGCGGTGGCGTCCGCGTGGGGTGGTGGGTCGGTTCACCTGAGCGCTCTCTCCTCGCGTCAACTGCGGTCCCATTTCTGGTTGGTGGCGCCGGTGCACTGCCACAGCTGGATCAGGGTGCCGTTGGCCGTGCCGTAGGCGCTGACGTCCAGGCACAGCCCGGACTGCACGCTGGTGACGGTGCCGTCGGCGTTGACGTTCCACTGCTGGTTGGTCTGGCCGTTGCAGTCCCAGGTGATCGCCTTGGTGCCGTTCGCGGTGCCCTTGGCCTCCGCGTCCAGGCACTTGCCGCCGAGGACGCGCAGCTCCTTGGCGGCGGTCTGGGTCCACTGCTGGTTAGCGCCGCTGTGGCAGTCCCACAGCTGGGTCTGGGTGCCGTTGGCCTGGGTGCCGTTGGTCTGGGTGCCGTTCGGCACCTCCAGGCAGCGGTTGGCGCTGGTGCTGCGCAGCGGGGCGCCCGTGCCGCCGCCGGTGCCGCCGTAGCCGGCGGTGTTGACGCTGGCCTGCACCGCGTTCTCGGTGGCGTCGGTCGGGAAGCCGGTGGTGATCGCGCCTTCGAAGAACTCGCCCTGTCCGGAGACGCTGTTGTCGCCGCCGGTCCCGAGCAGCAGGGAGCTGTCGGTCTTCATCGGGGAGTAGCCGTTCGGCAGGGCGCCGGAGTACGTGGTCGTGAGGCCGCCGCTCGCGGCGTTGCCGTACTTCAGGGTGAAGTTGCTGGTCCCGTTGTTCTTCTCCAGCGCGGTCACGAAGGGGTAGTGCACGCCCTGGTTGTTCGGGTCCTTGTTGGAGCCGGTGTTGGTGTGGAACATCCCGTTCTCCAGGTCGGCCTCGACCCACGGGCCGGTGCCGGTGCAGTTCTTGAACCAGCAGGCGTTGCCCCAGTAGATGGCGTTCATGGTGGCGTCGCCGGTGTCGGTGTGGGTGTTCTCGCCGCTGCCGTAGTCGAAGCAGCACCACTGGTCGGTGAACTCGGAGGAGGTCACCATGTAGATGCCCTCGGGCTGGGAGCCGGTGGGCGCCCCGTTGGCGTGGTCGATCCGGTAGCCCACGCCCTGGGTGACCTTGACGCCGAACACCTGGTGCCCGCCCGCCATGACGGGCAGCGCGGAGGCGTCGGCGCCGACGTCCTCGCCGTTGGGGCCGGGGCCCTTCCAGTAGCCGCCCCACGAGATGGCCAGGTCGTTGTGGCGGCTGGTCTGGTCGTAGATCTTGGTGATGATGCACGAGGTCCCGGCGCAGAAGGACGTCTGGGCCGACGCGTCGGCGTAGCCGCCGGGGGCGAACGGGCCCACGTCGCGGTACGCGTGGTCGGAGCCGCGCTGGACTTGGTACAGCGGGCCGTTGTACGCCGCGAACAGCGCCCGGGTGGTGGCGTGGGCCGCGATGCAGGGCGCGCCACCGGCCGCGTAGAGGTCGCAGGGCAGCGCCGCCGCCTCCGCGGCGGGGGCGCTCGCGGTGCCCGGGCCGCCGAGCAGGGCCATCGCCACCGCGAGGATCAGCAGTAGCACGGTGCCGGGGCGGTGTAAGAGGGTGAAGCGGGGGGTCATGCGGTGGTGCATCGGAGCCTCCTGTGGGTGGGACACGAGGACACATGGACGCGAGGACACGGGGGTGCGAGGACACGGGGGTGCGAGAGCGAGAGGGGTGCGAGAGCGCGAGGGGTGGAACGGCGACCCGCGATGAGTACGACACATTCCACTGCGGCGCCAGTGAGGCGGCTCGCCCATTGTGAGCGCTCACAAAGGCGGTGGAGCAGCGCTGATGGTGCGGCCCGCCGCGGGGCAGTCGCGGTGAGCCGAAATGAGACTGACACATGGCTCCTCCGGGCGACAAGGCATGTGCAGCACATAAGTATCCGGAACGCGCGTCGGCCGCTCCACCGCGCTGGGGCGGTGGAGCGGCCAACGGGTTGAGGCAGGGTCAGGGCCGGGGCAGGGTCAGGGCCGGGGAAGGGTCGGGGTCAGGGGAAGGCGACCACGTTGCTGGGCACGGTGCTGCCCGTGGGAGTGGCGGCCCCCGTGTCGTTGACGACGCGGCTGATCGTGCCCTTGCCGCCGAGCGAGACGGTGAGCACGTCGTGCAGCCGCACGCCCGGGGCGCTGGGCACCTCGAACGCGTGGTAGCTGCTCACCGCCGGGTTGGTGTTGAAGTAGCAGTAGCTGCCCAGCCCCCACGCCTCGTGCGAGGTGACGAGGTCACCCACCTTGTACGCGGCGTAGCCCTTGGTCCCGGTCGGGCTCATCCAGGCGGCCTGGTTCGGCACGTCGTACGGCATCTCGTTCTGGAAGAAGATCGTCCGGCCGTTCTGGCCGTTCCAGGTGACGTTGTACTTCTGGTAGTGCTCGACGAACAGGCCCGTGGCCACGACGTTGTCGCCGTTGACGACCAGTCCGTTGTCGGCCGTGTTGACGCCCCAGCCGACCGTGCCCGCGTTGCCGTGGTCGGCGCGCCAGGCCCAGATGTCGTCGATGATCGCGTCGTTGCTGTTGACGACCAGGCTCGTGGTCGCCTTGCCCGCGATCTCGCCGCCGATGCGGAAGAAGACGTCCTGGACGGTGGTCGGGTCGCCCGCGTGGCGCACGCCCGTCCCCGGGGCTCCGACCGTCAGCAGCGCGGCCGAGTTGACGGTGCCGGCGTCGAACAGCAGGCCCTTGAGGCGGACGCCGTCGACGTCGGCGACCCGCATCGCGTCGACCCCGTGGTCCGGTACGAACGTCGGGAAGCCGATGCCCAGGACGACGGTTCCGGCCCGGGTGACGTCGAGCGTGCGGTCGAGGTGGTAGACGCCCGGGGTGACGAACAGGTTGCACCCCTGCGCCAGCGCCGCATTGATGGTCGAGGCGGTGTCGCCGGCCTTGACGACGTAGAACCGGTCCATCGACAGCGAGCTGCCCGCCGTGGCGCCGCCCGCCCAGCTGGGGCCCGAGGCGTCGGTGCGCAGAGCGGGCAGGAACACCCGGTACCGGCCGGCGCCGTCGACGTAGAGGTAGGGCACGTCACGCGAGACGGGCGTGGTGCCCAGCGTGGTCTCCGGGGGGTTGGGGAAGGTGTTGGCGGGCGCGCCGGCGGTGCCGGAGAAGACCATGTTCCACACCCCGCCGTTCCAGCCGCCCAGGCTGCTGTCCCGGGTGTACCACTGCTGCTGCGAGGAGGACGCGGCCTGGCCCGCCACCTTGCTGTCGGCGAGGTAGCCGCCGCTCGCCCAGCCGTAGCCGGCCGGGTAGAGCTGCAGGTCGCCGCGGACGTCGATGCGCCGCAGCGGCGCCGCCTGCGCCACCGCCCAGCGGTTGCCGCCGGCTGGGTTGATGGCCAGGTTCTCCGCCGAGCGCCAGAAGTTCTGCGTCGCGTTGCCCGCGTCCGAGGCGTTGAACGCGTCCACCGTGACATGGCCGTTGATGGTCACGTCGCCCGGGTTGAGCCCCAGGCCCGCGACCGAGGTGTAGAACCCGACGTTGTCCTCCACGGTGTACACGCCGGGCTTGAACAGGTCGGCCACCCGGTCCTCGGAGAACTGCGCGCTGTTGGTGTCCTTCATCCGCGCGAACTGCGCGTCCAGCTCGGCCTGGATGGCGGCACTCGACATCCCGGGGTCAAACACGTGCACGTTCGGGCCCAGGTCCGGCGTATCCGACCGGTCCGGGCACCCGTCCGTGGAACCGCCGCCGGTGCCGCCGCCCTGGGTGTAGCTGAAGTGCGGGGTGTCGTACTGCGGACCGTCCTTCTCGTACGTGAACCAGTACTCGACCACGGCGTCGGCGGCGAGCGAGCTGACCGTACGGGTCCAGCTGCCGCCCTCCTGCGCCATCCGGAAGTTCTGCTGGTTCGCGCCGCCGACCAGGTAGTGGACGTCCACGTACCGGGCCGGCGCCACCGGCGTGAACACGATCCGCACCTGCGAGGCACCGAGCGCCGTGGCGCTCTGGGAGTAGTCGTCCGAGGCGGCGGAGGCGGCGGCCGCGGACGCGAGGCCGAACACCCCGGCGAACGCCAGGGCGAGCGCGGCCAACAGCGCCCCGACCCGCGAAAGGACTGTGCGATGCATACGGTGGATTCCTCTCGTCCGCGTTCGCGAAATGAACACCGGTTCAATCCCGCGGAAGCCCCTCACCCGACCATCGATGGGGAGTGAGCATGTCAGAACCGGAGTCTCACGGCGCCCTGATCCCCCGTCAAGAGCCAGCGCGCCGTTCACCTTCTGAACAAGGCCGTTCACCTTCTGAACAAGCCACCCCGCCCAGGCGGCGCAATGGCTCGCCAGCGGCTGACCCACAGCGCACCCGCACCTAGTGATCGTGCCATCTGCCGGTGGTGCCCCATCGGGATGTTGCTGATTTGTCCGGGGTCCGTCCCAGTGGGTATGTGCGGTTGGCCGTACCTTTCACCTTGGTGTCTCGGCTCCACTGGTCGCCGTCCGGTAGATTCTGCGGCCAGCTGGGCGGCACACGAAGCGGCTGCGGGCCGCAGGTTCGACACGGGGGCGTGGCATGCGGGGCGGACAGGGGCGGGACCGGCAGGTGACGGACCTGTTGGAGTGTTGGCGGGCCATCGAGCTGTTCAGCCCGCCGACGATTCCGGAGGTTCCTCGCAAGCGTCGTACGGGCAGGCTTCGCGCTTCCGACACGGTGGTCGTCGATCTCTCGCCGACTGCGGGTCAGGCCCGGCCGCTGTTGCCGTGGGCTGTGGAGCATCCGGAGACGGCCGCTCATCGGGCGTTGCACGGGATGGTGTGGCGACACGAGGTGTATGGCGGGGTGTTCGACCTCGAGCTGCTGCGCCAGGCGATGATCGCGGTGCTGCCCGAGGGCACCGACCCGGATCCCGGGGTGCCGCAGGAGGAGTTGGTGCTGCCGGGCAAGAGCGCGATGTTCGCGCTGGTCCTGGACGAGTACGGCCGCCCGGTCGAGGGGACGTCGGTGGTGTCGGCGTGTGCTTGGGCGACGGGGCGCCTGTTCGATCCGGGGCCTTCGGCACCGGGGTGGTTGGACGGCTTCGAGGACTTGGGTGAGGCGTTCGAGGTCGCGGTGGGTCAGCTGGCCGCCGCGCCGATCGCGTACACCACCGGGGAGCGTCCCGCACCGGGTCCGTACGGCCTGCAGGTGTTCCGGCCCGTGGGGCCGGCACCGGCTTCGGAGGGCAGCCCGGCCCGCGCCTGGCAGCAGCTGCTCGCCGAGGTCCTGGGCGGGGCCGCGGTGGCGGCGGTCGGCGCCCTGTTCGGCCAGGTCGCGGGCGCCGCCGTGCAGGGGGCAACGGAACCGTTGGTGAAGCGGGTCGCGGACTGGGTGGCGACCCGCCGCCCGGCGCAGGACGGCGCCGCCCAAGGTCACGCGCCCACTGACAGCCACGCGCCTGCCGAGCCCGCCAGGCCGACCGAGCCTGCCGGCTCAGCGGTCACAGCCGACGCGGCCCCGCCCGCGGACGGCCCCGACGTCCGCCCGGTCGCGTTCGCCGACCTCGTCGCCCTGACCGCTCAGATCGCCCACCTCTGCGGCGTCCAGCACCACCTTGATCCGCGCATGATCCGCGTGCGCAGTTACCTCGTCCGACTTCCCCGCGACCCCGGCGTCAAGCCCGCCGCCAACCAACCCTTCCTCAACAGTCTCCTGCCGCCCGACCTCGCCCGGGTCCGCGCCTCCCTCGAGGCGGAGGACGGTGCCGGCCTCGGCCCCGCCCTGGACGCCTACCTCACCCCGCGTACCGCCGTCGCCGTCCACGCCCGCACCGACCTGCGCCAGGACCGCCGCACCGTCCTCGACGGCGTCGCCCCCGCCCTCGTGCCCGCCGGCCGGTGGCCCGCCAACGCGGGCCACCCGCTCGCGCTCAGCCAGCAGTTCGCCGTCAACCGCATGCTCGCCGACCGCGAGGGCACCGACGGCGGCCTGTTCTCCGTCAACGGCCCGCCCGGCACCGGCAAGACCACCATGCTGCGCGACCTCGTCGCCGCCCTCGTGGTCGAACGGGCCGCGGTGATGGCCTCCTACAGGCGGCCCGGGGACGCCTTCGCGGGACGCGCCTGGCAGGGCCGGAACCGCCAGGGCCACAAGCGCTACGTCGCCGCCCTCGATCCCAAGCTCACGGGTTACGAGATCGTCGTCACCTCCTCCAACAACGGTGCCGTCGAGAACGTCACCGCCGAACTGCCGGGCGCCGCGGCCCTCGACGAGCACTGGCACGGAGGCCCCGACCACTTCTCCGACCTGGCCTCCGCGCTGCTCGACGGCGCCCCCGCCTGGGGCCTGGTCGCCGCCGTGCTCGGCAACAAGGCCAACCGGACGAAGTTCGCCCAACGCTTCTGGTGGGGCAACCTGACCGAGAAGGAGACCGACGCACGCACCGCCGCCGGACTCCCCCCGCTGCGCGGAATGAAGACGATCCTCGGCGACTGGATCCCGCCGCGCGCCCCGAAACCCGCCCGCACGCCACCGCGAGGGGGCAACCACCCCGCCCCTGCCCCTGTCCCCGCCCCGACCGGCCCTGTTAAGCCCGTCCCCTCCTGGCACGAGGCCGTCACCGCCTTCAAGGCCGCCCAGGCCGAAGTGGAACGCCTGCGCATCGAACGCGCCCACCTCGCCACCGCCCTGGCCGAGACCGAATCGGGCCGCGGCCGCGCCCGCCTCGACGCCCTCCGTACCGCCGTCGCCCACGCCGACCAGCGAGCCACGGCCGCCGAGGCCCGGCACACCGACGCCACCACAGCCGTCCTCACCGCCGGATCCACCGCCGTAGCCGCCGAAGCCGCCCACCAAGCCGCCACCCGACGCGTCCCCCAGGCCCGCGAAGCCCTCGCGGTCGTCCGCGCCGACCTGGCGGCCGCCCGCGAACGGGCCCACCACCACCGCCAGTACATCGACGCCCTGACCGCCCGCCACGAAGCACCTCCCGCCGCCGAACCCGGCCTGCGCGCGGGCCTGCGCCGACTGCTCCAGAGCACAGCCGAACGCCAGGCCGCCGAGCAGCAGCACGAACGCACCCAGGCCGAGATCCTCGACCTGCTCGTCCAGCAACGCACCGCCCTGCAGGACGCCGACGGCCACATCGCCCGCTGCGTCCACGCCGAGGAACTCGCCGAGCACCAGCACGCCGACTCCGCCACCGTGCTCGCCCAGGCCACCGCCGCCCTCGACAGAGCCCTCACCCGTGAGGACGCCGCCCGCACCGCCGAGTCAGCCGCCTACCAGGCCGTCCAGCACGCCCGGCGTGACGCCACCGCCGCCCGACGCGACCTGGCCGCCGCCACCGCCGACCTCGACTCCGCCCACCGTGACCTCCGCCAGGCCGCCACCGCCCTCCCCAGCCTGCCCCTCGACTGGTCCCACCTCGACGACCAGCAGCAGGAACTCGGAGCTCCCTGGTCCGACGAAGCCTGGTGCACCGCCCGCAGCGACCTCTTCCTGCGCGCGCTCGACCTGCACCGCGCCTTCGCCGCCAACAACGCCCTGCGCATCAGCGGCAATCTGCAGACCCTCATGGACCTCATGGCCGGCACCAACGGCCCCATCCCCGACAAACAGGTCGCCCAGGCCTGGCAGACCCTCTACCTCCTCGTCCCCGTCGTCTCCACCACCTTCTCCTCCATCGGCAGCATGTTCGCCCGCCTCGGCCAAGGCAGCATCGGCTGGATCCTCGTCGACGAAGCCGGCCAGGCCACCCCGCAGGCCGCCGTCGGAGCCCTCTGGCGCGCCCGCCGCGCCGTCCTCGTCGGCGACCCCCTCCAGCTCGAACCCGTCGTCACCATGCCCTCAGCCCTCCAACGCCGCCTCCTGCTCGCCCACGGCGTCGACGAGGAATGGCTCCCCTCCACCACCTCCGCCCAAGCCGTCGCCGACCGTGTCAACCGCTACGGCACCTACCTGCCCGACCCCACCGGCAACGACGACGAGACCGTCTGGGTCGGCTCACCCCTACGCGTCCACCGCCGCTGCGAAGACCCCATGTTCACCGTCAGCAACCAGATCGCCTACGACGGCCTCATGGTCCACGGCACCCACCCCAAGCCGTTCCCCAACACCGACCAGGACGGCCTCCTGCCCAGCCGCTGGCTCGACACCCCCGACCCCACCCGCAACAGCTCCGACCCCTGGGGCGAACGCGACCGCCGCGCCCTCGACTTCGTCCTCCACAGCCTCCACCGGCACCACGTCACCCCCGAACGCCTGCGCATCATCGCCCCCTTCCGCGCCCTCGTCCGAGAAGCCCGCGAAACCTGCCGTACCCACCCCGGCTGGACCACCGAACTCCTCGACGAACGCTGCGCCACCGTCCACAAGGCGCAGGGCAAGGAAGCCGACGCCGTCATCCTCCTGCTCGGCGCCGGCCGCCCCGGCGCCCGCGCCTGGGCCGCCCGCACCCCCCACCTCCTCAACGTCGCCGCCAGCCGCGCCAAACGCCGCCTCTACGTCATCGGCGACCGCGCCCTGTGGTCCGACCTGCCCCACTTCGACGTCCTCGCCGCCGAACTGCCCGTCTACCGCCACCTCGAGGACCGCGACACCTGGCCCCGCGACCGCCCCGAACCACCGGCGGCGTCGGCGTAGTGCCGACCGGCGCCCGCCAGGCCTGACCGTGGCACCGCGTCAGCGCCGACGCCACGGCCAGCCGGACTCCGCTCCAGCGGGGGAAGCCGGAGCCCGCGGAAGAAACCGGTGACGGTTCGCCGACCCCCGACTGTGCGGGGAGGACAGGACAGGCCGGTTGAGCACCGGGAGCATGCACGGTTGACCCCCGCGCCTGCGGGGAGCAGCTGGACTGGCTCCGGGGCTGGTTCTCCGCACGCGGTTGCCCGCTTCCGAGCGCGGAGAGGATCTCGCGGCGATCGGTGAAGATGGCCGATGCCATCGCCCTGGCCAGACTGCGCGGTGCCGCAGACGGAGACTGGGCGCTGGGCACCGCTGTGACGGTGGGCCCCGCTTCGCCGAGGGCGACCTGCTGTCGATTCTGGGTCACCAGGGCGCGTACGACCGGGCGAGCCGATCCGCCGCCATCGAGCCCCACGGCCTGTTGCACGCGCCTACCCCAGGATGGCGCCGCGCTCCTGGGCGACTGCCTCCAGACCGTACCGGGCCACGTGGTCCGGGTTGGTCAGGTCGATGGTTCGGATGCCCTGTGCGGTCAGCTGCTCGTTGATCCGGTCCAAGTGCTGCCGGACGAGCTGCTTCTCGGCGTCGGTGGTGCGGCCCTTGTGAGGCTTGCCGGCGTGCTCCAGGCTGGCGTAGTTGATGCGGTCCTTGGCCGCGGGCTGCTGAGCCTGGCTCGGAATGCTCCGGGGCACCCGCTTGGCGCTGCGCAGCACCTCGGCCATGGAGCCGTCCGACACCAGACGGTTGAACGCCTCGGCCTCCATGACGACGGTCTGCGGTTCGTCTGAGTCCGGGTAGTGCAGCTCGAACGTCACCAGGTCGAGTGCCAGGTCCTGAACGCCGGACAGCTCCTCGGCCAGCGCCTCGATCTCGACGGGGCCGTCTTCCAGGTCAGGGTGGTCCTGAACGACGATGCGCACCAGCTGGGCGTCGTCGTCGACGTGCTTGCCGGTCAGGTCCGAGAAGCGGATGACTTTCTGGCCCATGGGTTCCTCTCCTGACTACCTTGATCCAGGACGAGAGCCTATCCCCCGAACCCACTGGCCGTAGCCGCTCACGAACCCGCTCGTGCGGGGAGGAGGCGATGATGCTGGCCGTGGTGCGCCGCACCGCTGGCTGACCCCCGCTCGTGCGGGGAGGAGACCCTGTTCACCTCACCGGTTCACGGGTCACCCGGCTGACCCCTGTGGGGGCCAGATTCGTTTATCCACGACAGGGTAGGACACCCGCTCAGGGCTCCACCCGGCGGGCGTACACGCCATCGGCGAGCAGGGAGAAGCCGTGCCGCTCCCATGCTCGGCGAAGCTTCTCGATCGCCTCCTCGTCCGGCCGCCGGACCTCCGGGTCGTCGGAGTCATAGCTGCATGGTTCGTCCGGCCCGTGGTCGTGGATCGGAGCCGGGTAGCAGACGGCCAGCGCTCCCGGGACGGCCAGACGGCGCAGAGCCTCGACGGCCAACCGCATCCCCACACCCTTGCCCCGCCACTCGTCCGAGACGTGGACCGATTCCAGTAGGAGTAGCAGCGAGGGGTGCAGCTCGGCGAGCACCGGCACGAGCCCCCCGTCCTCGGTGAAGATCACGCGCGGGATGCGGTCGAGTAGGCCAGGGTCCTGCCCCAACGTCTCCCGCGGATTCGGTGTGATGCCCGGGATGACTCGGGTGATGTCGGCGGTGCCGAAGACCTTGGCTCCGTTCTCGTAGAAGTTGGCCCGCCAGCGGTCCGCGTTCCTCGACCAGTCAACGTCCGCGAAATGGCGCGACTCGTACGAGATGACCAGACGGTCAGCCATCGGTGCTCTCCCTTGCAAGTGGGGGCAGGCCCCTCGCCAACGAGCACGAGGGGCCTGCCAGTGTGCCAGGAACCGCTACTTCGACGGCTGGGCGGGCTTCTCCTCGGCGGGCTCCAGCGCGGGGTCTTCGGCGGGCGGGTCGTCGTCCGGCTCCGCCTCGGTCGGCGGCGGCACCGGGGGAAGGGCCGCGCGGTTGTCACTGGGCAATCTCGCCGTCCTCCGGGTCCACGAAACCGTTCGACCGCGTCGGGTCGGCGCACTCCCCGCACAAGGGGTCGTGGTGGCGGTCACGCTGCCGGCCTACCCAGGCCACGCGGTCGCGGTCACCCTCGCGGGCGTACTGCGACGCCCACCCGTCGAACATCCGGCACTCCAGGCACGCACTCGCCGTGATCCCCGGCGGGTTCGACTCCATCACGGTCAGCGGGCCTTCGGCCCCGGACTGGCCGGTCATGAACTCCGTCAGAGGCTCACGCGGCATCGCGCACCCCCAGCGGGCACGAGCCGACGTGCAGCCGCCGCAGGACCCGGACGTCGGCCAAGGCCGACTCGTCGCGGTACCAGCCACCGTGGTCTCTAACCGATTCGCCTTGGCCGCACGGGCCTCCAGGGCGGCGCACTCCGGGCACGTCGGCGGTGCTGCCTGCTCGCGGACCTGTTCCGTTCGAGTGCCCATGCCCGTACCTCCCGTGCAATCCCACGCGAAATCCCGTCAACAGGACGGTAGGGAGAGGCCGGAACGGGTTGCTACGAAGTTCTACCGGATTCCACGCCAGTCGGCGCAGGTCACCCAAGCAGCCCAGCCGCCGACTCGATCAGCTCCCGCGCCGCGGGGCCGTACACGGCCAGCCCGGCCAGCTCGGACAGCTCGGCGAAGGTCTCGGCGTACATCGCCACCTCAGAGGGCTGCGAGATCGTCAGGTAGCCGGAGACAAGTTCCACGTTCACCTGCGCGGAATCGAAGATCCAGAAGCCCTCGGCCGGCCACCTCACCCGGTCTGGCCGCATTGGCACAATCCCCAAGCTGACATTGGGAAGTGACCCGACGCCTGACAGGTGGTGGAGTTGGTCGCGCATCACGGACGTGCCACCGATACCGGAGTGCAGAACCGACTCTTCCACCAGGAACGCGAACCGGCGGTCCCCTTCGTAGACCACCCGCTGACGCTCCATGCGGGAGGCCACGGCGGCGGCAACGTCGTCCACCAGGCCCCGGCGCTGCTGGATAGCCCGGAGAGCCGCTTCTGTGTACCCGGGCGTCTGGATCAGCCCAGGGATCAGCCACGACGAGTACGACCGGAACCGGTGCGTGCGCTCGTACAGCGGGCGGCGGGCCTCTTGGGCCTGCTTCAACCCCGCCCGCTCGATGCGCCGCCACTCCACGAACATGCCCGCCACAGCACGGAGATTGGCGATCAGGTCAGCCGTCCTCTCGGGCACCCGACAGGCACGACACCAGGCTCGAATGTCCTCTTCGGACGGCGGGGTGTGGGCGTTCAGTAGGCGGCTGACCTTGGACGGGTACCAGCCGCAAGCGGCGGCCAAGTCTCGCCCGTTGAGCCCAGCGTCCCGCTGAATCTCGCGGAGCTGATCCGCAAGTCCTTGGCGGGCACGTTGGACACTCGAAGACGCCGAATCGGCCATGTGCTCAGTACCGATCAGGCGGGGTGGAACTCCGCGTGAGGGATAGCCCGCTCCCAAGCGGCTTCATAGGCCGCCAGGTACCGGGCAGCCAGCTCGGCGTCCTCGCGGACCTCCATCTTGGCGGGAGCCCACTGCCCCTCGCCCGTGAAATGATGCAGAATCACCACCCGGCCGTCCATGACCCACCCGTCCAGACCGGGGAGCAGGAGGTCACCTGTGAGGGAGCGGGGCAGCCACCGGATCTCCTCGCCCGCAGCGACGTTGGGAAACGTCACGTCGTACTCGTACCGGATGTAGTCGGTCACCGGCTCCGAGACCACCCGCAGACGGCGCATCGACACTCCTCGGCCCGTCGCCTCGGCCACCACGTCCAGCCATGACCGCCACCACGATTCACGGTCGGCCGGGTCAAGCCGTTTGCCCTGCTGCCAGGCGATGAATTCAGGGTCGTCCAGCATGTAGCCGTCCCGCATCTCCAGGTGCACCGCAGAGCGCTGGGCCTTCGCCAACTCCTCACGAACCGCTGTTGCCACCGCTGCTGTCCTCGTCCTTGAGTCGAAGGATGAACTGGATCATGTTGGCGGGCAGCCGGATCATGGTCTCGTGGTCCGGGATGTCCGTGGTGTGACCGGGGACCGAACCGGTCTCCTGCGCGGCCTTGATGTCGTCCTCGCTGGCCTTGTACGACTGGATGAGCAGGTCACCGGACTCCGTCTCCCGCCAGATGGTCGGCGAGCCGTCGTCCGGAGTGTTCGGGTAGATCCCCAGGAACTCTAGGGCCATGTCAGCCTCCAGCGTCGATCAGGTTCCACGTGGTTCCAAGGATGCTGGCCGGCCGTGCTCCCGTCAGGCGTATCACGTTCTGATGAGCAGTCAGATTGATCCTGCGGTGGGACCATGTTCCTGTGGCCGGCGCAGACCAAGGTCTCGGTGTTGGGATTCAACACTGATACGAAATCGACGAACGGCCCTCGTCGACGCCGAAGGGATCGACCAGGGCCAGTTGGGGCTGACCCCCGCGGGTGCGGGGAGGAGCGACCGGCGGCGTCGCGGACCTCGGCCTGGGACGGTGACCCCCACGTGCGTGGGGAAGGAGGCCCACCCTCGACCTATTGGACCCCCGATGACTGGCTGACTCCCACGGGCGTGGGGAAGAGACCCTCGACGGCATGGTCGCCGCTGCCGAGGGCGGCTGGCCCCGCTTGAACGGGGTGGAGCAAATCGCCCTGCTCACCAGACACGGATACATCGGCTGACCCCTGCTTGTGCGGGGAGGAGGAGGCACAACCCCTGCCCCGGTGACGCGACGGCTGACCCCCGCGGGTGCGGGGAGGAGGGGCAGCGAGTGGGGGTGGTCATGTCGTCGTCCGGCTGACCCCCGCGGGTGCGGGGAGGAGCTCGGCGGCGAGGATCACGTCGAGGCAGTCGCCGGCTGACCCCCGCGGGTGCGGGGAGGAGAGCACCAGCGCCAAGCCCTCCGTGGGCTTCGGCGGCTGACCCCCGCGGGTGCGGGGAGGAGGTCGAAACGCAACCGCAGTCCTGCGACTACTGCGGCTGACCCCCGCGGGTGCGGGGAGGAGCGTCACGCCGAAGGCGAGCTGACCATGAAGTTCGGCTGACCCCCGCGGGTGCGGGGAGGAGGAGGCGTACGGCGCCGTCACCAACAACCGCAACGGCTGACCCCCGCGGGTGCGGGGAGGAGGAGGCGTACGGCGCCGTCACCAACAACCGCAACGGCTGACCCCCGCGGGTGCGGGGAGGAGGCAGCCGGAGGCGCCGTGCTCGTGAGGACGGGCGGCTGACCCCCGCGGGTGCGGGGAGGAGCTACTAGCCCGAAGGGAGGGGCCGTGACAGGCCGGCTGACCCCCGCGGGTGTGGGGAGGAGGCGTCGAACACCGGCTCTCCGGTGCCGAGGCGCGGCTGACCCCCGCGGGTGCGGGGAGGAGACCCGCTCGTCCCTACCTCAGCCGGCCGCCAACGGCTGACCCCCGCGGGTGCGGGGAGGAGGGGGTCGACAGGTTGGTGAGGTCCCACACCGACGGCTGACCCCCGCGGGTGCGGGGAGGAGGACCTCGAGGATCGTGCCCTCGTAGCCGGTCTCGGCTGACCCCCGCGGGTGCGGGGAGGAGATCGACTGGATGAGCTGGCGGACGTGCTCCTCCGGCTGACCCCCGCGGGTGCGGGGAGGAGCTGCCCACCGTGACGTTCAGCGTCGGCGCGAACGGCTGACCCCCGCGGGTGCGGGGAGGAGTCGAACTGCATCTCGCTGGCCGCGATGGCCCGCGGCTGACCCCCGCGGGTGCGGGGAGGAGCGAGCCGACGGCAGCCTCATCTCGTTGCCGTGCGGCTGACCCCCGCGGGTGCGGGGAGGAGGCCTGGAACTGCTTGGCCAAGTCCTGGAGGGACGGCTGACCCCCGCGGGTGCGGGGAGGAGGACGACCCAGGCGACGAGGAGGCGCTCGATGACGGCTGACCCCCGCGGGTGCGGGGAGGAGGGTGGGTGACTGTTGACTCTGAGTCGTTGATCCGGCTGACCCCCGCGGGTGCGGGGAGGAGTTGGACTGCGTGACCGACGGCATGCTCGTGGCCGGCTGACCCCCGCGGGTGCGGGGAGGAGGCGGTACGGGCCGAGCCGGTCGAGCAGCGCGACGGCTGACCCCCGCGGGTGCGGGGAGGAGCCGGTCGCGGCGCTGATCCTGGAGAAGCTGAACGGCTGACCCCCGCGGGTGCGGGGAGGAGGCGTGCACGTTGTCCGGGAGCAGGGCGAGAGCCGGCTGACCCCCGCGGGTGGGGGGAGGAGACCTTGAGTGCCGCGATCCGGACGGCCGGCTGCGGCTGACCCCCGCGGGTGCGGGGAGGAGTAGAGCCCCACCCGGTTGTTCGGGTAGCGGGCCGGCTGACCCCCGCGGGTGCGGGGAGGAGGGGCGATAAGCGCAAACATGGCGCCGATCGACCGGCTGACCCCCGCGGGTGCGGGGAGGAGCGCCGGAGCTCCTGCAGTCGCTCGGTGGCCTGCGGCTGACCCCCGCGGGTGCGGGGAGGAGGTCGGCGGCATCGGCCGGGCCATCGGCCTGTTCGGCTGACCCCCGCGGGTGCGGGGAGGAGGAGACTCCCCGCCTGGCGTAGCAGCCGCCGGCCGGCTGACCCCCGCGGGTGCGGGGAGGAGGGCACTCGGGGCGGTGCGCGGGCGACCTGGTCCGGCTGACCCCCGCGGGTGCGGGGAGGAGATCCGCACCCACCCGACCTGGTCGGCCGTCACCGGCTGACCCCCGCGGGTGCGGGGAGGAGGACCGCATCCGCGCCCACGGCAACTGGCCGGGCGGCTGACCCCCGCGGGTGCGGGGAGGAGTTCCACCCTTACTGGGGCACCGTCGACAACCGCGGCTGACCCCCGCGGGTGCGGGGAGGAGAACCCCTCGACACCGCGTGGACCGACCCCGACCGGCTGACCCCCGCGGGTGCGGGGAGGAGGTCTCCCGTCTCAGGGTCCGAACCTCCCGCGCCGGCTGACCCCCGCGGGTGCGGGGAGGAGTGGGGGCCGCGCCCCGGTGCAACGGGGCGCGGCGGCTGACCCCCGCGGGTGCGGGGAGGAGACCGGCACCGTCCGCCCGCGCCGGCTCGGCGACGGCTGACCCCCGCGGGTGCGGGGAGGAGGGCTGACGGCGGGCGATCTCGACGGCGGCATCCGGCTGACCCCCGCGGGTGCGGGGAGGAGGCCTCCGCGCGCTGCCGCGCACCGTCGGCCTCCGGCTGACCCCCGCGGGTGCGGGGAGGAGCCCCTGCGCCTGCGGCTGCTGGTCCCGCGGACCGGCTGACCCCCGCGGGTGCGGGGAGGAGCCGACCGACAGGTACGCGTCGTGCGCGGCCGCCGGCTGACCCCCGCGGGTGCGGGGAGGAGCCGCCCAGCAGCACCATCCTCGACACCCACCGCGGCTGACCCCCGCGGGTGCGGGGAGGAGGCCGACTCGGCGTGCATGCACGACCGGCACGGCGGCTGACCCCCGCGGGTGCGGGGAGGAGCAGCACGGACGCTAAGCCGCTGGTCAACCGTGCGGCTGACCCCCGCGGGTGCGGGGAGGAGACCCGGGAGAGGCCGTTGTTCATGGCGACGCGCGGCTGACCCCCGCGGGTGCGGGGAGGAGTCGTCCGACCGCTCACCTACTCCGAGCAGGGCCGGCTGACCCCCGCGGGTGCGGGGAGGAGGCTTTGCGACCTGCGGCGATGCGGGGCCTTTGCCGTTTCTTGACCGTTCTGGCGGCGTCGATTTGGGGCGGGCTGGGCGTTGCCGGACTGTCGAGGTGTCAAGGAGCTCTCACATGATGTCACGGGCGATCAGCGCGCCAGTCGGGTCGGGAGTCGGCCGGGTGTGGGCCGACGTAGGGGTGTCTGCTTCCTGCGTTCTTGCCGCTCGGGGCATCTGTGCCCCGAGCGCTGCGCAGCCGCACGAGCCCGCCATGTCCAGCCGGATCTCCAGGAGGCCAAAGGGCCCAACCTACTGGCTAGTTGATTGCGATAGAGGGCTTCGAAATCGTTATATAGGTTGCCGGCGAACAGCTGCGAGGCTTGTGGCCTTGAGAGATGCGTTGTGGGGCTCGCCGCCAGGTCTTAACCTGCCGTGGGCCCTGACGGCGAGCCGTGAGGGTTGTCGGTGGTTGCTGATAGGTATTCAGTCATGACTGACAGCAACCCCGTTGGCGTGTTCGGACCCGTGAGTCCGGATCGCCGTCTGTGGGGTAAGAGCGCGGGCCTGCCCGGTCCGTACCCCGTGATCTGCCACCTCCTGGACACTGCCGCCGTCGCTGGGGTCCTGTGGGATGTGGTCCTGAGCGAGCGCCTGCGGAGCCGGCTCGCCGGGGCCGTGGGTGTCACGGCGGGGAAGGCCCGGGAGATGGTGATGCTGTGGGCCGGGCTGCACGACATCGGGAAGATCTCGCTGCACTTCCAGCAGCACGTCGCCGGTGAGTTGGCGAAGTTGATGTGCGACCCGGCCTACGCGGAGGACAACCCGGCGGCGAAGCGCAGCGGCTATCTGAGGCATGAGACGGCGACGCACTGGGGCCTGGTCGAGTTCTTCGAGGAGTGCGGCTACCCGCTCCGCACGCGGGTGAAGCGGTCGCCGGCCCACCAGATCGCCCAGCTTCTGGGCGGTCACCACGGCTGCTTCGCCGAGGCGTTGCTGGCCAAGGAGCTCAAGGACCCGTCCGGCTACCAGCCCGGCCTCGGAACCGCCGAAGGCTGGCGGGCGCAGCGCCTGGCCCACGCGCACGCGGTCAGGCGGACGGTCGGCGCCGATGCGGCGCTGGAGTCGGTGCTGCCCGGGGAGTTGGCGGTGGTGGTCGTGGGGCTGGTCGTGCTGGCGGACTGGCTGGCCAGCCAGGTCGACGTCATCGAGCCCCGGATGCCCGGCGAGGGGTGGAAGGCCGGCGATGCGGAGCTCACGGAGCACCTTCGGGTGGCTGCGAACGCCGCACCGGGCTGGGTTCGCGAGGCCGGGCTCGGGCGTGCGGTCTTCCCGGACAAGTCGTTCGCCCAGCAGTTCCCGTTTCCTCCGAACGCGTTGCAGGCCGACGTCGTCGAGCGCCTGCCCGCTGTGGTGAAGGGGCCGGGGCTGCTGCTGGTCACCGCTCCGACAGGGGACGGCAAGACCGAGACCGCCCTGCACGCGGCCTCGGTGATGGCGCGCGCCTCCGGCGCTGCCGGGGTCTACTTCGCGCTGCCGACGATGGCCACGGCGGACGCCATGTTCGCCAGGGTGCGTAAGTTCGCGGAGGCGAACATCGAGGGTGATCGGGCGCTCACCCTGCTGCACAGCATGGCCTGGCTGAGCCCTGACTACGCCGCCGGCCAGGGCGCGACGGACGGGGCGGCCGTGCTGGCGGACACCGAGGCCGGCCAGTGGCTGCGCACCGGGCGGCGGGGCCTGCTTGCTCCGCTCGCCAACGGCACGATCGACCAGGCGCTCACCGGGGTGCTGCCGGTGCGCTACGGCTTCCTGCGACTGTTCGGCCTCGCGGACAAGGTCCTGGTAGTGGACGAGGCCCACGCCTACGGCCCGTGGATGCACAGCCTGCTGGTGCGGCTGCTGGAGTGGCTCGGCGCGTTCGGTGCCCCGGTCGTGCTGCTGTCGGCGACCCTGACCGGCACGGCGGCCTCGTCGCTCGTGGACGCCTACCGGCGCGGCGCCGGGTTCCACGAGCCCAGCGCCGTGGAGCCCCGCTACCCGGGCTGGCTGTTCGTGGACGCCGGCAGCGGGACGGTGTCCGAGTCGCGCACGGTCGGCAGCAGCCGGGCCCGTACCCTGCGGCTGGAGACCCGCCGGGTGCGCTGGGACGTCCGGGACGAGGGCGCCGCCGCGATGGAGCCCGGCCGGCCGGGCCGCCGTGCGGCGCTCCGCGAGATCCTGGCCCCGGTCACCGCTGAGGGCGGCTGCGTCCTCGTCTGCTGCACCACCGTGGACGAGGCCCAGCGCACCTACCGCGACCTGCGGTCGGCCCTGCCCGAACTCGCTGCCCGGGACGGCGGCCTGCGGCTGCTCCACTCCCGCTTCCCCGCCCACGAACGCCGGCGCATCACCGCGGAGTGCGAGGCCGCCTACGGAAAGCCCGCGAACGAGACTGCGGCCGCCGTGCCGCGCGAGGGTTCGGTCCTGGTGGCCACCCAGATCGTCGAGCAGTCCCTGGACCTCGACTTCGACCTGATCGTCTCGGACCTCGCCCCGCTCGCGCAGCTCCTCCAGCGTGCGGGCCGAGGCAAGCGCCACGAGCGCCCCAACCGTCCGGTGTGGACGGGGAAGTCCGACGAGCCGCGCATGGTCGTGTTGGAGCCGCTCGACGACAAGGGCCGCGTGGCCACACCCCGTACCTGGGGCACCGTCTACGACGCCTCGCTGCTGCGCCGCACCAGCCTGCTGCTCGAAAGGCAGTCCGACGGCGTGATCAGGATTCCGGAGGACGTCCAGCGGCTCGTGGACGAGGTCTACGCGGACGACTTCGGAGCAGGCCTGGACAAGGCCGCCGCCCAGGAACTCGACCGGATGGACGCCGAGCGCATCGCCTCGGCGGCCGCCGAGGAGCAGCTCGCGGGCCTGACCGGCATCAGCTCCCCGTGCGACGTGACCGACGACCTGCGTCCGCTCAGCGACCGCGGCTTCGGGATCAGTGAGGAGATGCTGACCACACGTCTGGGGGCGGACAGCGGGCGGGCCGTGTGCGTCTTCGAACGTGAGCCCGGGAGGTGGAGCCTCGCTCCCGACCGCGACCTGCCGCTGCCCACGACGGCCCCGAAACGCGACGACATCGCGCTGATCATGCGGCACACCGTGCCGCTGCCGGGCCGCTGGCTCATGGGACGCACCGAGGACAACGCCGTGCCCGCGGCCTGGGGCGACCGGCCTCTGCTGGTCGACCTCGCGTCGCTGCGCATGCGCCGAGACGGCGAGCACTGGACGTGCCGGCTGGGGGAGCGGCGGATCGAGTACTCGAACGTGGGAATTTCCGAGAACTAGCCTCTTAAGCACCGCACTTGGCACTACGTTGGCCATACCGCTCCTGGGCAGGGCAGCCGCCGGGCCCAGGAGCGGTGGACCCCCGCTTGCGCGGGGACAGGAACGCCGATGCGACCGCTTCCTAAGCACCGCACGGCTCACCCCCGCTCTCTGCGGGGACGCGCAGAGCCTACCCACCCTGTGATCACCCGTACCCGCCTCGCCGGAGGCCGCATGTCATCCGCACCACCCGCCTACAACCTCTTCGACGAGGCGTGGATCCCCGTGCGCTGGATCCAGCGCACGAGGGAGGACGACCTCTCGGACACCAACACGGCCTACCCTGACGCGGTCGGTCTGCGCGAACTCCTGCTGCGCGCACACGAGATCGAGCAGATCACCGTCGCCACCCCGCCGGGCCTCGCCGCGCTCTACCGCGTGCTCTACGCGATGATCGCCCGCATGACCGGGCTCGACCAGGCCTTCCTCGACAAGCCCGGCCCCGACACCTGGTCGGACCGCCGGGAAGACCTGGTGGAAGCAGGGCGTTTCGACCCGGAACAGATCACGGCCTACGTGAAGCTCCACCACGGCCGCTTCGACCTGTTCGACCCCGTCAGGCCCTTCCTCCAGGACCCGCGGCTGACGGAGCAGTGCGACCCCGGCAACACCGCCGGCGTCAACAAGCTGATCACCACCCGTCCCTCGGGCAACAACCACTCCTGGTTCAAGCACGTCAACAGCACCGCCCCGGACCTGCCGACCCCCGACCAGGCCGTCCTGCACCTGCTCATCTGGCACTACTACGGGCCCTCCGGACGCTGCTCCAGCCGCACCGTCGGCACCGTCAAGGAAGCCGGCAGCAAGGCCGGCCCGCTGCGCAGCACGCTCTCCTACCACCCGGAGGGCCGGACCCTCCTCGAGACCCTCCTGGCCGGGCTGCCGAAGCCCCGTCTCGAGGTCCGCCGGGAGAGCGACCTCTGCCCATGGGAAAGGGAGGAACTCCCCGACCCGGTCGCCGCCCCGCCCCCGCTGAGGGGCCCGTGCTCGGAGCTCACGGCGCGGTCCCAGCACGCGCTGCTGTTGGTGCCCGACACCACCGGCGCCTTCGTCGAGGACGCCTTCATCACCTGGGCCTACCTCCACAAGATCCCCCGGGAAGGCGACCAGTACCTGATCTGGCAGACCAGCAAGGAAGGCAACCCCTACGCCCGCCCCGCCGACTCCCACCGGGCGCTGTGGCGCGACCTGGACGCCCTGCTGCTCAAGAACGCGGCCGGAAGCGCGAAGCCCCAGCGCCCCACCGTCTTCGACTGGGCCCCGGACGTCTCGGAGGAGCTGAGGGTCCACGCGCTCGGATTCGAACAGGACGGACAGGCCAAGGACGTCCAGTTCGTCGACGCCCTGACGCCACCCGTCCTCGACCTCGCGGAGCAGAAGGAAGGGGCGACGATCGCCGTCGAGATCGGCCGCCTCCGCGTGCTGGGGGAGCGCTACGGCAACCGCCTCGACCGTGCCGTCAAGAAGGCCTGGGCCGGCTTCACCGAGGCACCCAAGATCCGGGACTGCACCTGGGCCGTCGACGCCGCCGCCCGCTACTGGCCCGCCGCCGAGGCCGAGTTCTGGAAGCGCCTCGGCGAACGCGACTTCGACGGTGCCGCCGCAGCCTTCCGTGTCCTCGCGGAACAGGCCTACGACACCGTCACCTACGGCGCCCTGGGCACCAACCGCGGTGCCAAGGCCTGCACCGCCGCCCGCATCGAGCTGTACGGCGGACCGCCGAAGCGCCCCGCCAAGACCGGCGGCCCCGGAGGCCGCCCCACCAGCACGGAGGACACGTGAGCACCACCGCCGCCATCCCGGGTCCCGCCAAACCGGCCGACGACCGGTCCCGCGGGCCGAAGGAGCAGGCTCTGACACCGTCCCTGGGGCGGGCACGGGCCTTCACCTCCAGGATCGACCAGCGCAGCCACGACGACCCGGGAGTCCGGGCGGCCCTGCGCCGCGGCGTGGGCAAGGACCTGGACACCGTGCCGTTCATGCACCGCTACGTGGCCTCCTGGCTCACCGACGAGCAGACGCGCAGCCGCGACGTCCAGCGTGCCTTCTACACCGTCGCCTCGCTGATCGCCGCCCAGCGCCGCGACCAGTACGCCGCCGCGAAGCAGGCACCGAGGAAGGACGAGCCGCCGAAGGGGGAGCAGCCGACCGACGGGACGGCGCCGGACGACCGCGGCACCCCGCCCGCCCCGCCCGAGTACACCGGCGCCACCGAGGACAGCGAGCCCGCGACCGCCAAGCGGATCCCCCCGCGCAGCCTCGGCCACGCCTTCGCCGACGGCGTTCTCAAAGGAGGCAAAGGAGCCGGCCTGCGCGAGGCCTCCGCCGAGACCCGCCTCAACCTGCTGACCCGGCAGAGCGTCGACGGCCTGCACCGCCACCTACCCGGCGTCGCCCGGCAACTCCGCGGCAGCGACGTCGAGATCGACTGGGCCCAACTCCTCGTCGACCTCTGCCAGTGGCGCCGCCGCTCCGGCACCATCAAGCGGATCTGGCTCCAGGACTACCACCGCACCCTGCAGAAGGACGGTGAGCGCCGGGCCCGGGAGCACGACGAGAACCCGGTCGACGACGGCCAGGGCGACGCCCCCGGCGCCGACAGCGCGGACGGCTCCGAGCCCAAGGCCTGACCGGGCCACCGATCCCGCAGCACCGACACAGCACCCCTCGAACCCTTTCAAGGAGCAGAGCATGCCCGCACCCGACCGCACCACCGCCCGCTTCCTCGACATCCACGTCATCCAGAGCGTCCCGTTCGCCAACCTCAACCGCGACGACAACAACTCCGTCAAGACCGTCCGCTACGGCGACACCGAACGCACCCGTGTCAGCAGCCAGTCCTGGAAGCGCGCCGTCCGCGAGTACTTCCAGAACAGCTTCGGCGAGCAGGCCCTGCGCACCCGCCGCATCGGCGCCCGCGTCACCCGCCTCCTGGAGGAGGAGCACGGCTGGCCCGCCCAGCTCGCCCAGCGGGCCGGCCAGCACGTCGCCGCCGGCAGCAGCATCAAGTTCGAGACCGCCAAGGACTCGCCCGTCATCACCACCAACGCCATGGTGTACGTGCCCGAGACCGCCGTCGCCGAACTCGCCGCCCTCGCCGAGGAGCACCGGGCCGACCTCGAGAACGCCAAGGACATCAAGAAGGCCAGCGACAAGAGCGTCCTGCCCAAGGACGCGATCGACGCCGTCCTGCGCAGCCGCAACGGCGTCATCAACCTCTTCGGCCGCATGCTCGCCGAGGTCGACGACGCCGGCGTGGACGGCGCCGTCCAGGTCGCCCACGCCCTGACCACCCACGGCACCGACGTCGAACTGGACTACTTCTCCGCCGTCGACGACGTCACCTCCGCCTGGGGCGACACCACCGGCAGCGCCCACATGGGCCACGCCGAGTTCAGCGCGGGCGTCTTCTACCGCTACGCCACCGTCGACCTCGCCGACCTGGAGCGCAACCTCGGCGGTGACCGCGAAGCGGCCCGCGAACTCGCCGCCGGCTTCGCCGAGGCCTTCGTCCTCTCCCTCCCGCGCGCCAAGAAGACCGCCACCGCTCCCCACACCATCCCCGACCTGGTCCACGTCGCCGTCCGCAGCGACCGCCCCCTCTCCTACGCCGCCGCGTTCGAACAGCCCGTCGCCTCCCACGACAGCGGCGGCTACGGCCCGGCCTCCCGCACCGCCCTCGCCCGCTACGCCACCGCCGCCGACAAGCTCCTCGGCGGCCGAGGCACCGTCACCGCCGCCTGGGCCAGCCTGGAGGACAAGGACCTGGAAGGCCTCGGCACCCGCGTCGACTCCTTCCCCCAGCTCATCGACGCCGCGATCGACGCCGCCTTCAGCGCCGTCCCCGCCGAGGTCGGCGCATGACCCCGGCGACCCTGCCCGGCACCCTAGGACTGCTCCTGCGTCTCGCCGCGCCGGTGCAGTCCTGGGGCGAGCGCAGCCAGTTCAACGAACGCGACACCGCGCCCTTCCCCACCCGCTCCGGCGTCATCGGTCTGCTCGCCGCGGCCCTCGGCAGGAAGCGCGGCGAGGACATCGGCGACCTCGCCACCCTCTCGCTGACCGTCCGTGCCGACCGCCCGGGCACCGTCCTGCGCGACCTGCACACCGTCGGCGGCGGGCTGCCCGCCCCGCGGACCGTCACCACCGCCGAGGGCAAGAAGCGCTCCGGCGCGACCGCCACGCTGCTCTCCCACCGCTACTACCTCGCCGACGCGGTCTTCACCGCCGCGATCACCGCGGACGCCGACCTTCTGGAGACCTGGGCGCACGCGCTGCGCAACCCGCACTGGCCCCCGTACCTCGGCCGCCGCTCCTGCCCGCCCGAGGGCCCCCTGCTGCTCGGCCTGGTCGACGACCCGCTGCACCACCTCGTCCACCTGCCGATCGCCCGGCGCACACCGACCGGGACCAGGACCGTCGACGTCGTCTTCCACGGCGACCAGCCGCTGGACCGCCTCGGCACGCACCCCCAGCCCGGAGGCGACGACGGCAGCACCCCCGCCGGGGAAGTCACCGACGACCCGGTCACCTTCCACGCCCGCGAGCGCTCCTACCGCGCCCGCCCCCGCTACCAGCGCACCCTCACCCTGCCCGCCGAGCGCTGCCGAGGCCTCGGCGCCGTCTACCTCACCGCCCTCGGCAGCTACCTCGACCAGCACGCCACCCGCCCGGAAAGCGCCCTCGCATGACCCTGTGGCTGACCCGCATCATCCCCGACCAGCGAAGCCGGGACGCCCGCCGCGACAGCGACCATGCCATCGACCTGCACCACCGCATGATGTCGCTCTTCCCCGACAGCGTCGCCGACACCGAGGCCCGCCGCCGGCTCGGCGTCCTCTTCCGCACCGAGAGCACGACGGCCGGCCAGCAGATCCTGCTCCAGAGCGCCCAACCGCCCGACCTCGACCGCCTGCCCGCCGGCTACGGACAGGCCGCGACCAAGACCCTCTCCCCGCTCCTCGAAGCCCTTCGGGACGGCCTCCAGGTCCGCTACCGCATCGCCGCCAACCCCATCCGCCGCCCCAGCCGGGCCACCCGGGAGCTCTACCAGCTCAAGGCAGTGGTCCCCCTCCAGGGCGCGGCCGCCGAGGACTGGTGGACCCGCCAGTCCGAAGCCACCGGCCTGACCCTCGCCACCCTCCGCTCGACCCCCCTCGACGCCGCCCGAGGGCGCCGCCGCAGCGACCAACGCCCCATCCAGCACGACCGCGTCCTCTTCGAGGGCACCGCCGTCATCACCGACGCCGACCGCCTGCGCACCCGCCTCACCGACGGCATCGGCAAAGGCAAGGCCTACGGCTGCGGCCTGCTCAGCATCGCCCCGCACCGGGAGGCCCAGTGACCACGCGCCGCCGCCCCGACGACGGCAACGCCCGCCGCAGACTCGCCGCCCCCACCGTCGCCATGCTGCCGCGCGTCGCCGACTCCCTCTCCTTCCTCTACCTCGATATCGTCCGCATCGTCCAGGACGACACCGGCGTCTGCGCCGAAGTCACCAGCCCCCACCGCGGCACCGAAACCGTCTACCTGCCCACCGCTGCCCTCAGCTGCGTCCTCCTCGGCCCCGGCACCTCCATCACCGCCCGGGCCCTCGCCACCTTCGCCCGCCACGGCACCACCGTCGTCATCGCCGGATCCGGCGGCGTCCGCTGCTACGCCGCCACCCTGCCCGAATCCCTCAGCACCACCTGGCTCGAACGCCAGGCCCGCGCCTGGGCCGAGGACGCCACCCGCCTCGCGGTCGCCACCGCCATGTACGAGCAGCGCTTCGGCCGCGGCACCGTCCCGTCCGGCAGCAACCTCGCCAAACTCCGCGGCCTCGAAGGCCAACGGGTCAAGGCCCACTACCGCCTCCTCGCCCAGCAGCACGGCATCGGGCGCTTCCGCCGCAACTACGACCCGGACTCCTGGGACACCCAGGACCCGGTCAACCTCGCCCTCTCCTCCGCCAACACCTGTCTGTACGGCATCGTCCACGCGGCCGTCCTCGCCCTCGGGTGCTCACCCGCCCTCGGCTTCGTCCACAGTGGCAACCAGCAGGCCTTCGTCTACGACATCGCCGACCTCTACAAGGCCGAACTCACCATCCCGCTGGCCTTCTCCCTCCACGCCTCCCCACAGCCCGAAGCCGACGCCCGCCGCGGCTTCCGCGACGGACTGCGCCTGTTCCGCCTGCTCCCGCGCATCGTCACCGACGTCCAGCGCCTGCTCGCACCGGACGAAGACATCACCCTCCCGGACCCGGAGGAGCAACTCGTCGACCTGTGGGACCCGATCACCGGCCCCATCCCGGGCGGCGTCAACTACGCCGGGGAGGAGCCGCTGTGAGAACCCTCGAACCCGTGTACGTCCGCCCAGCGGGGGAGCGACCATGGCAACCATGACCGTCCTGTCCGCCACCGCCGTCCCCGACCACGTCCGCGGCGCCCTCACCCGCTGGCTCATCGAGGTCACACCCCACCTGTACGTCGGCACCATCTCCGCCAAAGTACGGGAGGAACTCTGGCAAGCCGTCAGCGGCTGCATCGGCGCCGGAGTGGCCGTCCTGGTCCACCCGGCGGCCAACGAGCAGGGCTTCGAGCTCCGCACAGCGGGCGAGCAGCGACGGAAGCCGATCGACTTCGACGGGCTGACGTTGGTCGCGATGACGGGCCTGCAATCCACAGATGGCCAAGAATCGGCTAACTGATCGTTTCAGAATGACCGGGGCGGATGGCAAGCTGCGGGGGCGCGGGAAGCGAGGCGCTTGGACGTCGCCGCCGTCGCCTGTCCAGGCCCACTGCTTCGGTAATGCGGTTGATCGCGGTTGATGCGGCCCAGATATCGTGTCAGGTGCAGGCTGGATACCTTGAACTGGACGGAAATGAACCACTACTGGACTGGCGAGGCGCCCTGGGTGCACCACTGGATGGAGGGCGTACAGCACCCTGCGTTCCTCTTGCCGCCTTCGGGGACCAGCTATGTGGCTTTGCTGGACGGTGCCGAGATGGGCGACGAACAAAGGCTCTTCGAACAGATAAGTGTCCGTCTCCGGTTTCCGGTCTACTTCGGCTGGAACTGGAACGCCCTCTCGGACTGCCTTCGCGACATGAGGTGGGCGCCCGCTGACCACTATCTACTCGTCATCGAGCGGTCAGCACTCATGCTGCAGGAGTGTTCCGAGGACCGCGAGATACTCCTCAGGATCCTCAACACTGCAGGTCGACATTGGGGGCACTCGATGGATCAGCCGGGCAAGTCATTCAACTCGCTACTGCTGTAGACGCGGGCACCAGCAGCGACGTCTGGAGCCTACTGCCGGGTTGGAACAGCCCTTCGAAGAGGCCGCAGTCAGAGGATCGAGCAAGCGAGTTCAAGTAGTCCCTGGTGGAGGTCGGCGCGTCGCTCGTACCGGATGCGGAGTCGCTTGAACTGGAGCAGCCAGGCGAACCCGCGCTCGACCACCCCACGGACCTTGCCCAGTCCGCAGCCATGGGCGACGCCGCGTCGGGCGATCATCGGCTTGGAACCACGCTTCCGTAGCAGACGGCGATACGTGTCGAAGTCGTAGCCCCGGTCGGCCTACAGGCGCCGTGGCTTGCGGCGGGGACGTCCCAGTTGCCCCCGGATCGGCGGGGCTGCGTCCAGCAGCGGCAGGAGCTGGGTGACGGCGTGTCAGTTGCCGCCAGTGAGCGTGACGGCGAGTGAGGTTCCGTGGCGGTCGACGATTAGATGGTGCTTGGAGCCGGGACGACCGCGGTCAACCGGCGACGGACCGACGCGATCCCCCCTCTGAGGGCCCGGACGTGTGACCCGTCCGCGGCGCAGTCGTCCGGATCCAGAAGGTTGGCGCGACGCAACTCGGTGAGAAGGGCAGCGTACAGGCGGGGCCAGACGCCGGCCTGGGTCCAGTCCCGAAGCCGGCGCCAGGCCGTCACACCAGAGCAGCCCACGGTCTGGGCCGGGACATCGCGCAATGCGACATTGGTCCGCAGCACGTACAAAATCCCCATGAGAGCCGCCCGGTCGGGAACTCGCAGTCGCCCTGGGTTGCGGTGGCGCCGCTCGGGAGCAGGTGGCAACAGTGGAGCCACGCGCTCCCACAGGTCGTCCAGAACAAGATCGCGCACTCGGACAGAGTGCCGACCAAGATTGCCGAGCGCAAGATCCGTGGCTCAACTCATTGTGAAACGATCAGTAAGGCTTAGAACCGCCGCAGGTCGGGAAGCCTTCTCTCTGTGCCAGCGGGGGTAAGCCAGAACTAGTGGGACGAAGAGGGCCAGGACAATCAGCACGACGGAATGGGTAGCGGTGGTCTCTGCCGATCCTGACCTCGTGATGGCTCCGATGTGGTGGATTACTGGGTGGATCGTGTTCAGAACTTGTTCCTGGCTTGTAGTGGTTGCCTATGCGCTGCTCTGGTGGTCCTGTGTTGGTGTCGAGACTGGGTCGGAAGGCTTGGTCCTGACGGCGCATGGTTCAGTTTGAAGAGCTAATATCGATGCGCTAGGACGTAGCCGATACCTGCTGAGATCAAATTGAATAGCAAGAGGATCGTAAGTGCGGCAGGGCGTTTCTGCCAGCGCAGTGTTAGGCGGGCATCGTCGGTGCGTACATCAATTACCAGGCACTTTCCCTCTTCTGGCATTGTGACTCCTCTCTCTTGGGTCGGACATCGCTTGGCCAGGTGTCAGCTGGTGGTCGTGATGGGGTGTTCGGTTCGCTGCCGCACTGGCGTTGTTTGGGGTTGGGCGTCCATGATCTGGTGGGCGTGCGAGCCTGTGTGGACGCTGGTGACGAATCAGGTGGGTGTGGGTTGTAGTGTCGGGGTGTCAACTTCCACCCCGGCTCTGCCAGGTCACTCTGGTATGCGCTAATAGGAATATATACTTCAGGGTGCGGAGTGCAGTGCCTCCTGCCCGGTGGGAGATTACCAAAATCCACTGCCTGCCCACCATTCGGCGCGCCGAGAATCTGACTGTTTTCTGCTCCAGAGCCTCTCGGAACGTCACGACTAGAGGCTTGCGGGAGAGCGTGGGGCGACGGGAAGCGTGACTGGAGTATGGCTAATGTAATATCAATTGCTAATTCTTTTATCGAAACTCTCTGAGTTCTGCTTCCATGGTAGATTGATTTCAGCATAGGTTCGCCATATCCCCGTCTCTCGGGGGTCAGCCGCCTCTGGTCGGTACGTTGGAGAGTCTCTGCGCCCCTCCCCGCGCTAGCGGGGGTCAGTCGTCCCCAGGCCGGATACTGGCGAGGTAGGCGGAGCCGTCTCGCGCCAGTGGGTCGTCGTGGCTGCCCGGTAGGCGACGTGCCGGGGCGGTCTTAGCGGCGTACCTCGTGTGAGACCGGCGACTTGGCGTCGTACCTCAGGAGGTTCTCCTGCCCCGCGCCGACTGCCGCTTGGAGTGCTGGCGCTCGCTCGGCGATCGGATGCTGGTGCCGGCACCATCGATGAAGCTGGTGCCCAGCGACGTCGGGAATGCAGGGTGGAGGCACGTGGGCGGTGGCTTGCGATGAGTCCGGCCGCGCGGAGGGCGGTGGCGTGTTCGGACACTGATGCGACGGCGATGCCCATGCGATCGGCGAGGCTGCTCGTCGTCGTGCCCGGCATTTCGGCGACGGCCTGCAGGGCTGTTGGAACGCCGCATCCGCCATCGTGTGGCTGGCTGCTTCTGCCTCGAAGATCCGGTCCACCGCCATGAAGCGGAGAACGCCGACCTGCCTGTCTGCGACGTCTGCGGAAGGGAGTTGTGCCATTGCAAGGACGGCAACGAGGCGCGCATCCGGAGCTGGCTCACGACCTACGAGGCGAGGACGAAGTCCCTCCTCCAGCACTACCGCAGTCAAGACCTTGCCGTCACCATCGATGCTGCGGGCACCCACGACCAGATAGCCGGACGTGCACTCGCCGCCGTCCACCGACACGGTCACCGCCAGGGGTTGAACGATGCCACCGCGGGCCCCACCGTCAGGTACGGAGGGCGGAGGGAGAAGCCATGTAGCTGGTACAGCTCGACTGACACGTCGGAGGCCGCGATTATGCTGTGGATCAACTCGGCGTCGGCGTACCGACGCGGCGGCGGTACGACCAGTGAGAGGGCGCCCGCCGCGAGCAGGGCCAGGGCCTGCGTCGCCGCGGTTACCGACCCAGTGCCGTGCAGTGGCCAGGCCCAGACTCCAGGCCGGTTGTGGGCCAGGTCGAAGGAGACGCACAGGAAGGGGAACACCGCCGTGGCGGCGGTGGCGAGGCGCCCTCCTTCCAATCGGTCGAGGGCGAGGCCGGGGTAGCCGGCGAAGTCGCGGGCGACGGCCACGGTGGCGCCGCCCGCGCCCGCGAGGATCGCCACAGCGCGTACTGATCGGACCCGGCCGATCACCGGCCGACCAGCGTGCCCGACAGGGCTTGTGACCCGCCGTGGACGACGGGTGGGCCCGGTGACCCGGTCGTACCGCACCATTGGTGGCCTGGCCCCTCGCGCTCCAATCGCGAGGGGCCAGGCCACCAAGTACGCACGCCTGCCGGGTGCGGGCGGATCTCGCCCCTCACCATCGTCCGGGGCGCCGGGATGCCGACGGACCCGGGCAGCACCGTCGGTGTTACCCCTTGTCGCTCCCGCCCGCGGTCCGTCCTCCCCTCACCCGTGAGGTTCGCATCGCGGATGCCGAGCCCGCTCAGGTCTCCGGGGACAGGATGCGCGTCGCGGACCGGCCTCGACCGGCCTCACAGCCTTCTGAGGGGCTGTCGGCCGTCCCCGGTCAGCTGCGGCCGCCAACCCGCCGGTGCAGCATGCGGTCGTGGCGGGTGCCGCGGTTGGCGGTAGCGGAGGTGCCGAAGACGCTGCCCAGGCCGCGGCCGATGCAGGCGACGGACGCGTCGCAGCGGACCTCGGTGGTGTAGCAGATCCCGTCGGGGACGGAGACCTGGTCGTCGCCGATGATCCGGTGGTTCACCCCGCCGCGCAGCCGGTACGCCCAGCGTTGCACGTGGGGATGGGAGGCCAGCACACCGTGCGTGCCAGCCGGGACGGGCCAGGCGTCGGACGCCGTGTAGGTCACGGTCTCGGTCGTCGTCTTGGTCCTGCTCGTGTTCAGGTTGAGCGAGGCCTTGATCTCCTTGGGGAGGGCGTCCAGGGTGATCGACCCGCCGGCCGTCGTCGTCAGGGTCCGCGCCCAGCTGTACGCCGTGCTCTGGGTCACGGTCGTCCCCCCGTTCTGGGCGACGGTGGCGAGGATCGTGGTGGCCGTGTCGCAGCCCTCGCCGAGCTTGACGGGGTCGACCACCTGGGCGGTCCACTTGTCGGCGGTGGTGGTGCCCGGGTAGTAGCCCGTGCGGTGGCCCCCGTGCGCCGCCGCTCCCGCTGCCGCGTGGCGGACGGCGGGGTTGTGGGCCGGTGCGGCGTCGGCGGGCAGCGTGCCTGTCACCGCGGCGGCGACGGCGACCGCTGCGACGGCGGCCGCACGCAGCCGGAGCCGGTCGAGGCGGTTGGGTCGGTCGGTGAAGCGGTGACGGGCGGTGCTCTTCTCGTGGATCACAGCGTGCCTCCGTGGTCGGCGGAACCGGTGGAGCTCCACGCTGGGGTCTGGTCTGATTGTCCATCAACGGTGGACAACGAGTTCGCAGGTCGGCAGTGGACAATGGACGTTGTCCACCGGCATCGGGGGCGCGGGGGGATGGCGGGACGCGAGCAGCGGGCACCCAGAGGCGAGTCGGAGGACCTCACCGAACTCGCGAAGCTCCTCTGCCAGGTCACCAACGGACTCACCGTCCGCGCGCTGGGCGAGCGCTACCACCAGCTGGGCGGGAAGAGCACTTGGGCGAAGTACCGCTCCGGCGGACAGGCCGTCCCGAGGCACGTGCTGCTGAGGGTCATCGACGACCTCGTGCCGGACGAGCGGACCCGCCTGGTGCTGGCGGCCAGGGTCGAGGACCTGTGGCAGCGGATCGAGCATCCCCCCGGGCAGGCGGCCGCCGGGCCCGGCGCCGCCCCTGCCGCCACCACCGGTGCGGACGGACCCCCGGCACCCGGCGAGGGCCCGACCGCCGCCTCCCGGCCGGACGGCCCCGAGCCTCCGAGAAGTGCCGGGGTACGGCCGTCGGACACGGGCAGGCTCCGGCGGCCCCGCCTGATACTGGGGGCCGGAGCCGCCGTCCTCGCCCTGGCGGCCACCGGCGTCCTCCTGTCACACGGCGTCGGCTCCGTCGGCCACGCGGACCGGCCTGCCGAGGCGGCCGCTGCACCCCCACAAGCCCCCGCCCCGACACCGCAGGGGACTGCAGGCGGTGCTGCGGCGGAGCACGTCTACGCCGTCACCGCGGACCACGGGGCCGTCCTGCGCTGGGACGGCGGCACCGCGTGGACCACCGTCGGAGGCCGCGCCGACCGCCTGTTCACCGGCCAGGGCCTGCTGTTCGCCACCGACCCTGACACCCATGCTGTCTTCCGCTACGACGGCGTGCCCGGCTCGTGGACGAACGTCGGCACCCCCGGCGCGGACTTCGCGGTCGGCCGCGGCGCCCTCTACTCCCTCGCCCCCGACTCGAGCATGGTGCTGGCCTGGAACGAGGTCCCTGGATCGTCCTGGGCCAGGATCGGCGGGCCGGCCGCCCGGCTCTACGCACACGGCGGCGACCTCTTCGCCACCGGCCCGGCGGGCAAGGAGGACCTCTTCCACTACACCGACGCGGACGGAAGCTGGCATCACCTCAGCGGTCCCGCCGCCGCCTTCGCCGTCGACGGACGGCACGTCTACCGCCTGGCTCCCGACAGGTCGGGCATCTGGCAGTGGGACGGCACCGTAGAATCCTGGACCAGGATCGGCGGTCCCGCCGCCGACCTCTACGCCGGCGGCGTGGGGCTGTTCGCCACCGATCCGGCCACCGGCCGGATCTCCCGCTACGACGGCACACCCGGCTCGTGGACCGCCATCGGCGAGGCCGGCTCCGACCTCGTGGTCGGCGACCACTTCCTCTACCGCATCGCCCCCGACCACGGCAGCGTCTGGCAGGGCGACCGGGACGGTCACTGGACACGGATCGGAGGCCCGGCCAGCACCGTCGCCGTGGACCGGTGACGCCCCGGGGCCGTGCCGCGTCCGGCGGTGCGAGTGGTTCCGGCCCGTCCTGCCGTCCACCCGCACACCCGCGACCCTCGGCACACCACACCGTGGGCCCGGCAGGGCCACGACACCACAACTGTTTGCGAGGCGGGGTGCCGTTACGGTGCGGTCAGCCCGATGAGCTCGGCGATCACCTCGGAGGCCGTCACCGGATCGAGTACGGCGAAGGTCGGGAGGTTCCGGCTGCGGGGTGGGTGGTGGCGGCTGGGCGGGGCTGCGTCTGCCCCGCGTCGGAACCTGTGTCGGACCCGCTGTCGCGCCGGTTCGGCCCGGGCAACCTGCCTGTGGGTTACGGGAAGTCGGTCCCGTCGACTTCCTGTGTACGGCGCGGGCCCGGGCCGGTGGGTGCGGAGGGAGTGCCGGCTCGGTTGGTGGGGGTGGGGGAGTCGGTGGGGTCGGCTTTCTGTGCGGGGCGGGTGGCGAGGGCGGGTGGTGGTGGGTTGGCGGGGGTCCGGCTGCTCTGGGGTGTGGGGTGGTGGGGTTTTGGTTTGTCGGGGGTGGTGGTGGGTGGTGGGGGTGGGGTGTTGGGGTTAGTGGTGGGTGGTGGTGTGGGTGTGGCGGGTGAGGGAGTCGAGGGTGACGGCGGTGAGGAGGACGGCGCCGGTGATCATGTATTGGATGGCTTGGGGGGCGTGGACCATGTCGAGTCCGGTGGTGATGGTTTGGATGACGAGGATGCCGAGGAGGGCGGACCAGGCGTTGCCGCGGCCGCCGAAGAGGCTGGTGCCGCCGATGACGGCGGCGGCGATGGCCATCATGAGGACGTTGCCGCTGCCGAGTTGTTTGTCGGCGGAGCCTTGTTGGGAGGCGTAGAAGAGGCCGCCGAGGCCGGCGAGGAGGGCGGAGAGGAGGAAGACGGTGGTGCGGACGAGGGTGATGTTGATGCCGGCGCGGCGGGCGGCTTCGACGTTGCCGCCGAGGGCGAAGATCTGGCGTCCGTAGCGGGTGCGGCGCAGGGTGAGGTCGGTGGTGACGACGGCGGCGGTCAGGACGACGAGGGACAGGGGCAGTCCGCGGTCCTGGTTGAGGGTGTAGGCGGTGGCGAGGGTGGGGACGGCGAGTGCCGCGGTGCGTAGGGCGGTGTCGGTGAGGGGGCGGGTGGTGAGGCCGGCGGCGGTGCGTCGTCGGGTGGTGTGGAGTTGGGTGAGGAGGTAGAGGGCGGGGGCGAGGACGGCCAGGGCCCAGGCGTAGGCGGTGTCGCCGTCGCCGAGGAAGGTGGAGTCGAGGCCGGCGATGATGCCGTCGTGGCGGTTGTTGACGGTGCCGCCGTCGCCGAGGACCCATTCCTGCAGGCCGCTCCAGGCGAGCATGCCGGCGAGGGTGACGACGAAGGCGGGGACGCCGACGCGGGCGAAGAGCAGTCCGTGGAGCAGGCCGATGGCGCAGGCGGCGGCGAGGGCGGTGGTGATGGCCAGCCATTCGGGCCAGCCCTGGCGCACGGCGAGGACGGCGGCGATCGCGGAGGTGGCGCCGGCGACGGAGCCGAGGGAGAGGTCGATCTCGCCGAGGACGAGGACGAAGACGACGCCGACGGCGATGAGGCCGGGGCCGGCGATGAAGCGGGTGATGTTGGTGAGGTTGTCGGCCTGGAGGAAGTGGTGGGTGACGCTCTGGAAGACGATGGCGATGGCGAGGAGTCCGGCGATGACGGGCAGGGCGCCCAGTTCGCCGGAGGCCAGGCGCCGGCGGGCGGCGTCGGCGCGTCCGGCCCAGGTGGGGGCGCTGACGTGCAGGCGCGGGTCGCCGGCGCCCGGGCCGGTGGCCGGGCCGGTGGCGGGGCCGGTGGCGGGGCTGGTGGCGTCCGGGTTGGTGGCGCCGGGGTCGGTTGCGGGGCTGGTGGCGTCTGGGGTGGTGGTGCCGGGGCTGGTGGCGCCGGGGTCGGTTGCGGGGCTGGTGGCGTCTGGGGTGGTGGTGCCGGGGTTGGTGGTGCCGGGGTCGGTGGCGGGGCTGGTGTGGGGGTTGGTGGTGCCCGGGTTGGTGGTGGGGTTGGTGGTGTTTGGGTCGTCGGCGCGGGGGTTGGTGGCGGGGGTGGTCATGCGGCGTCCTCCTCGTCGGCGCGCCGGGCGCGGCGGCGGGCGTGGGCGTTGTCGTCGGCGCCGGTGATGGCGGCGATGATCTGTTCCTGGGTGGTGCCGGTGACGGGGAAGCGGCCGTTGTTGCGGCCCAGGCGCAGGACGGCGACGGTGTCGGCGACGGCTCGGACGTCGGCCATGTTGTGGCTGATGAGGATGACGGCGAGGCCGCGTTCGCGTAGGCGTTCGACGAGGTCGAGGACCTGGGCGGTCTGTTCGACGCCCAGGGCGGCGGTGGGTTCGTCGAGCAGGACCAGGGAGGGGCGGCCGACCAGGGCGCGGGCGATGGCGACGACCTGGCGTTGGCCGCCGGAGAGGGCGGCGACGGGGGCGCGTACGTCGGGGATGCGGATGGCGAGGGTGTCGAGCAGTTCCCGGGCGCGTTGTTCCATGGCGACCTCGTCGAGGAGGGCGCGGCGGTGTTGTTCGCGGCCGAGGAAGAGGTTGGCGATGACGTCGAGGTTGTCGCACAGGGCGAGGTCCTGGTAGACGGTGGCGATGCCGAGGGCGGTGGCGTCCTGGGGGCGGGTCAGGCGTACGGTGCGGCCGTGCCAGGTGAGGGTGCCCTCGTCGACGGGGTGGACGCCGGCGATGGTCTTGACGAGGGTGGACTTGCCGGCGCCGTTGTCGCCGACGAGGGCGAGGACCTCGCCGGGGTGGACGTCGAGGTCGACGTCGGTGAGGGCCTGGACGGCGCCGAAGCGCTTGGAGACCGAGCGCAGTTGGAGGACGGGCGCGCCTGTCACATGAACCATCCTGGGTGTCCGGGGGACGGGGGGAGGGGGGTGCCCGGGCCGCGGGGTGCCCGGTACGAGGGCACCCCGGTGGGAGGGTTGCCCGGGTCCGGGGGTCGGCCGGGTCTGTCCGGGCCGGCGGGCCGCGCGGGCCGTCCGGGCCGGCCGGGGCGGGGCCCGCCCGGTGGGCGGGTTGCCCGGTGCGCGGGTTGTCCGGTGGGCGGGTTGTCCGGGACGGGGGCCGCGGGGGGCCGGGGGTTGGCCGGTTCGGGGCGGGGGGTGGTTACTTGAGGCCGGCGGTGGTGCAGGCGGCGGCGTAGTCGGCGGTGCAGATGTCGGAGGCCTTGTAGAGGCCGTCGGCGATGACGGTCTGGGCGATGTTGGCCTTGGTGACGACCTTGGCGTCCAGGAGTTTGGCGGGGATGTTCTTGTCGGTGTCGCTGTCGAGGGTGGTGGTGGCCACGGACTTGACGTCCTTGCCCTGGAGGAGGTCGACGGCGAGTTCGGCGGCGTTGTCGGCGAGGGGCTTGTAGGCCTTGTAGATGGTGTAGGCCTGGTCGCCGTTGACGACGCGCTGGATGGCGTCGAGGCCGGCGTCCTGGCCGCCGACGGGGACGTTGACGCCGGAGCCGTGGAGCTGGGTGATGATGGCGCCGGCCATGCCGTCGTTGGCGGAGTAGACGCCCTGGAAGCCGTTCTTGCCGAGTTCGGTGACGGCGGCGGCGATCTTCTGTCCGGCGACGGTGGGGTCCCACTGCCCGGACTGCTCGTAGACGACCTTCTTGATCTTCCCGTCGAGGACCTTGTGGGCGCCGGTCTTGAACTGGGCGGCGTTGGGGTCGGCCTCGTCGCCGTTGATCATGACGATGTTCGCGTCGGGGGCCTTGGGGCCCAGGGCGTCCAGCAGGGCCTGGCCCTGGAGTTCGCCGACCTTCTCGTTGTCGAAGGAGACGTAGGCGGAGACCGGGCCGGTGGCCAGGCGGTCGTAGGCGAGGACCTTGACGCCCTTGGCGGCGGCCTCCTGGACCCAGCCCTGGGTGGACTTGGCGTTGTAGGCGTCCAGGATGATCACCTTGACGCCCTGGGTGAGGAGGGTGTCGAACTGCTGCTTCTGCTTGGCGGCGCTGCCCTCGGCGTTGTTGTAGAGGACCTTGCACTGCGCGCACAGGGACTTGACCCTGGCCTCGATGAAGGGCCGGTCGAAGGACTCGTAGCGCACGGAGGAGGCGTTCTCGGGCAGCAGCAGGCCTATGGAGGTGGTGTCGCCGGAGGCGGCGGAGTCCTTCTTGTCGCCGCCGGCCTTGCCGCAGGCGGCGGTCATGGAAAGCGCCAGCGCGAGGCCGACGGTCGGGACGAGTACGCGACGCAGGACGGCGTTCATACGGGTGCCTCTCCCTGGGGACGCCGCGGCGGTGCGGCGGGGGTGGGGGGAGTCAACCCTGACCGCGTACATGGCGTCAAGAAGTAAAACCAGACTCCGAGGAGCCGCCTGCTATTCGTTATCTTCGTGAACGCTTCCGGTCTCGGCGGCGTGTTCGCTTGCCAGCACGGGCCGCGGCACGGTAAGGGCCCGGTTGGTCGGGGGTGGTGTCGAACGCGCGGGCGAAGGCGTGGGCGGGCGGGCGTGGGTGGGCGCTGCCGTGGCCGGCCGGGCGGGCCGCCGTCTCCGGCGGGTCGGTGCCCGGCGCCGCGGGGCGGTGGAGCGGCGGGTTGGGGGTGGTGCGGGAGGGGCCCGTGTGAGCGGCCGGTGCTGCGGCCGGCACCGGGTCGGCCGGTGCCGTGCCCCGGGCCCCGGTGCCGGGCCGGGTGGTCCAGGCCCGCACCTGGTGGACCGGTGGCAGGTCGATCGGGGCCGGTGCGGCTGGTCGGCCCCCGGGGGGATCGGCGGCGGGCTCCGCGCCCAACAGGTCGACGGCGGCACGTAGTTCGGGCCGGTCGCCGGTGCGGCCGGTCGGCGGGTGGGCGACGGCGGGCGGCTCGCGTGTGCGGGGGTGGCCCGGGTCGCGGTCGGGCCGGTACGTGCCGTACGGCGGCTCGGCGCCGCCCGCGCCTTCGCCCGCATCCTCCTGCCCGCCGGGCGCCTGCGCCCTGTTCCCTGGCCGGGGGTGGGACGCCCCGGGGCGGTGTCCGGCTCGGGCGACGCTGTGGCCTGATCGTGCGTCAGCTCACGGTCGGGAAGGGCGCGTATGGTGCCGTGCGTCGGCGGCGGCGCGTCGCCCTGGTCCGGGGGTAGTGGTTTGCCGCCTGCGGCCGGTCGGCGGGTGGGCGACGGCGGGCGGCTCGTGCGTGCGGGGGTGGCCCGGGCCGCGGTCGAGCCGGTACGTGCCGCCCAGTGGCTCGGCACCGCCCGCGCCTTCGCCCGCATCCTCCCGCCCGCCCGGCGCCTGCGCCCTGTTCCCTGGCCGGGGGTGGGGCGCCGGGGGTGGGCGGCGTTCTGGCCTGATCGTGCGTCAGCTCACGGTCGGGAAGGGCGCGTACGGTGCTGTGCGTCGTCGTCGCGTCGCCCCGGTCCAGGGGCAGGGGCGGGGGTAGTGGTTTGCCGCCTGCGGCCGGTGGGCGGAAGGAGTCGGACGGCGCCGCGTGGGGCCCCGCTCCTTCGTGTGCCGGGATCCGCACCCCCCGGGCGCCCCGCTGCCGGTCGTTCGCGGGAGGGGCGGTCCGCCCGTGCCGCGGCGATCGCGTCGCCGGCCGCGTTCGTGACGGATCGGGGCAGTGGGCTGCCGGGCCGCCGGGCCGATCGTGTATCCGGGCGGGCCGGTGGGGTAGTGAGCGGCTCGCCCCGGGCTGTGTGGCGTCGACCCGCGGACGGGCGGCGCGGCGGGAGGGGCGGCCATGGGGCGGGTCGGCGTCGGGGGGCGCGCGGATCGTCGGGATCCTGGAGTGGCGGGGTCCCTTCGTTTAGGCCGGGCCGGTTGGGCCCGGCCTCACCGGCGGCGCCCGGCGCCGGGCCGGCGCCGACCGCTACGGCCTCGTCGAGCTCCCGCCTCGGTGCCCTGCGGGCCGGGGTGGTGTGTGACCGGGCGTGCACCGTCGTGGTCGGCACCGGTGTCGGTGGCGGTGGCGACGGCGAACGCCGCGGAACTTTGATGTTCCACCGCCGCGGGGGCCGCCCTCGGCCTGTGCGCCGGGGCCGGTATCCGACCCGAGGGCGTCGACATCGTCGTCCACGCCCACCCGCACGGCGACCATGTCGGCTGGAACGCCCTTGGCCGGGAGGGGAGTTGGGTTCCGGTCTTCCCGGCGCCGTGTGTCGCCTGTCCGTCGACGGCCTCGCCTTCTTCGACCCCCGGCGCCGTCCACCCGCCCGCACCGGCACCGGCGTCGACCCTGCTCGGTGGGTGCGGTGGGGTCAGGTCTTCGTCGGCGGCGTCGCCCCTGCCCTGGTTGCCGGGGCAGGCCGCCCGCTCGGGGCGGTGCCTGCGCCGTCGGCGCAGGTCGCGTCCTCGAACAGGCCCTGGGTCGCACCCTTCGGCTCCGGCGTCCCGCGCGGGGTCGGCGGGTGAGGGCGCGGTCTTCGGCGGGGATGTGCTGCGCTCGCCGGGCCGGCTCGCCCGCCCTGTCTGCGGCGGCAGCTTCCGCCTGGGTCGGGTGCAGGCTGCCGCGAGCCGGTGCCGGATCCTCCAGCGGGCCGCCGAGCGGCGGGAGTTGGTTGTCCGTGCCCACCTCGCCCGCACCGGTGCCGGCGCCGCCTACCCCGCCGGCACCGGCACCGGCACCGGCGTCGACCCTGCTCGGTGGGTGCGGTGGGGTCAGGTCTTCGTCGGCGGCGTCGCCCCTGCCCCCGGCCGTCGGGGTAGGCCGCCCGCTCGGGGCGGTGCCTGCGCCGTCCATCCGGCCCGCACCGGCGTCGGCGTCGGCGTCGGCGTTGGCGTCGGCGTCGGCCCCGCCCGGTGGGTGCCGTGGGGCCGGGTCCTGCGCTCGGTGGTCTTGGTCGGCGGGGTGTCCGCGTGCGTGCTGATCTTGTGCCGAACGACCTGTGGGGGCGAGTGGCCCCGTTGCTGCCGCCTGCGGCTGAGCGGCGTTGCCGTCGCCCGGGGCGGCTGCGCGTTGCTGACCGGGCCGCGCTCGCCGGTGTCTTGTAGGTGTTGGGGACCGGTGTCGCCTGGCGCGATGTCCCCGCGCGGGTCGTGGGTTGTTCAGGGGTGGCGGCTCGGTGCCGGCCTCGGACTGGACGGAGGCCGGTGTCTGGCCGCGTCCGCGCGCCACGCTACTGGACGGGTTGCGCCGTGCCGGCCTGCGGGACCTGGACGACTGCGCCGTGGACGGGGTCGCATGTGCGGGCGCTGAAAGGGGGGATCACGTTGGCCGGTCGCCGGTCGCCGGTCGCCGGTCGCCGGTCGGTCGGTCGCCGGTCGGTCGGGGCCGTCCCGGCTGCGAGCACCAGCTGATCGTCGACGGGGATGGCATCCCGCTCGTCGTCACCCTCGCTGGTGGGAGCCGGCGCGATGTCACCCGGCTCGTACCGCTCCTGGATGCGGTCCCGTCGGTTCGTGGCCCGCGGGGGCGTCCTCGGCGCAGGCCGCGCCGCTGTGCGCGGACCGGGGCTACGGCTTCGGCGAGTACCGCCGCCTGCTGTGGAAGTGCGGTACCAAGCCCGTGGTCGCGTGCCGCGGTGTCGCCCACGGTTCCGGCCTCGGCAGGGTCCGCTGGGGTGGTGGGGCGGGCGTTCGCCCGGCTGCACCGGTTCAGGCGCCTGCGCATCCGCTGCGAACGCCGTGCCGGTCTCCACCGGGGCCTGTTCGAACCGGCCTGCGGCCTCCTCTGCCTCCGGCGACTCAATGGGGCTTGAGCTGCGGTGCGTTCACATCGCATCGGCTTCGTTCCCGCTGGTCGCCCACGCCCGGTACCGATCCCCGAAGACCGGGCCGGGGGCCGGCCTGTCCTTCGTCCCAAGGGTGTCGAACCGGACCTGACCGTTGGCGGCTGCGGTGACCACCAGCCGGACGGACGCGCCGCACCCCATGTCCGAGATGATCATCGACCCCGGAACGGGTGAGCCTCACTTTGAAGCGACGGGTATGCCGCCGGCTCCGGTGTCCTGTGCCTGGGTCGGCGGGTGAGGGCGCGGTCTTCGGCGGGGATGTGCTGCGCTCGCCGGGTCGGCTCGCCCGCCCCGTCTGCGGCGGCTGCTTCCGCCTGGGCCGGGTACAGGCCGCCGCCGGTCGCCGGGGTCGGATCCTCCGGCGGGCGGCCGGGTGGCGGGGGTTGGTCGTGCCCGCGTACTTCGCCGGCCCGGGTGTGGTGTGGGTGGAGCGTGCCGGTTTTGTGCCGTGGTGGGTGTGCCGGGCGTGCCGGGCGTGCCGGGATCCCGGGGGGTGGGGGTGCCCGCCGTGCCTTCGACGTGGCGGGCGCCCCGGCCCGGGGTGGTTGAGGGTCGTGGAGTCGGGTGGCGGGGGTTGGTCGTGCCTGTGTATTTGGCCGGTCCTGGCGTTGGTGCGGGTGGGGTGTGTCGGGGCCGGTTTCGCGTGGTGTCGGGCGTGTGGTGGGGGGTGGGGGTGGGGTGCCCGCTGTTTCCCCCGGGTGTGGCGGGCACCCCGGTTCGGGGTGGTGGTGTGTCAGGGGCGGTCGAGGGTGATGGAGTTGATCGGGCCGAGGTCGTAGTAGACGCCGTTCTGGGCCGGGATGTCGTACACGCAGTTGCCGCCGCCGCTGTTCCGGCACAGGTGGGCGTGGGCGCCGCCGGTCTGGTTGTTGAGGACCCAGTGGTTGCCGTACTGGCCGCTGAGGTTGTGGGCGCCGTAGCTCCAGTAGACGGCGCTGGGGGAGGAGGCCGGGTTCTGGTCCTGCGGGTAGAGGCAGACGGCGCCGGACGGGCAGCCCGCCCAGTCGCCGGTGACGGCGGCGCCGGCGCTGGTGATGCCCGTCGTGGTCAGCGCGGCGGCCGTGATCGCGACGGCGGTCAGGGCACGGGTGATCCTTCGCATGGGGTTCTCCCTCGCTGGTGGCGCGGCCCCGCCCGTGGTCCGGGCGGGCCGGTGCTCGTCAGCGTAGGAACGCGCGCCCGCCGGCGGTCCCTGACATCCGACAGGGGCGCGCCGGCGCGTCCCGGGCGCCGGGAGGTGCTACGGGGGCCGGGCGTCAGGCGTCAGGCGTCGGGGTCCGGTTGCGGGGGCGGCGGGTAGGCCGGGCCCGTCTGCCGGAACGCCGGCCCCGCCGCCTCGATGTACGCGCGGAAGGCGGCCCCCACGGAGCCGACGTGCAGGTCGACGACGACCTCCTCGCCCTCGTGGCGGCCGTCCTCCGTGAGGGCCAGGCCGATCAGCGCCAACTCGCCGGCCTGGTCCCTCTGTTCGCGTTCCTCCCAGGTCTCCTCGCCGAGCTCGCCCTCGTCGTCGCGTTCCCAGGCCGCCATCGCGGCCCGGGCCAGCTCCGCGGGCAGGCGCACCGTGACCCGGCCGACCTGCTGGTGGACGTGCTCCCCGACCGCGGCCAGCAGCTTCGCCTCCTGCCGGTACAGCGTGTACTGCTCCTGATGTGTCATGAGGGAACTCCTTGTGGGTCGTCGGGCCGCACGCCCGGGGTCAGGCGCAGCCGCTCGGGTCGGGCCGGGGCCCGCAGGCGTTCGGGCGGCAGTTGGTCGCGGCGGGCCTGCCAGGAGAGCAGCCGGGCGCGGTCCTGCTCGTCCCCGGCCCCGGTCCCGGCCGCAGCGCCCGCCGGGCCGGCCTCGCGCAGCAGCACCCGGGCCGGGCGGTCCTGGCCGCCGGGCAGGACGTCCAGCACCAGGAAGCGCGTGCCGGGCCCGAACACCACCTCGGGATCGCCCTCCTCGGCGATCACCGACGTGCGCCGGCCGGTGGCGGACCACACCAGGAACTCCACGCCGGTGCCCGGCACCACCTCCGCCTGCGCGGTCCCCACCACGGGCGCGGGCTCCACCAGCAGCGCGCCGCGCACGTACCGCGCCAGCACCTCCTCACCCGCCTCGGCGCCCAGCAGCACCGCGCCCCGGTGGTTGGGCAGCCGCCGCAGCCCCGACCCCAGGCAGGCCAGGTACGGGGCCAGCGGCCCGGTGGCGTGGTCGCCGCGGCGGGCGGCCTCGACCAACTCGGCGCGGTGCACCGGGATGCCGGTGTCGGCGTGGTGGAGGTAGACCGCGGCGAGATCGTCCCGCAGGTCGTCGCGGGCCTGCGCGCGCAGCGCCGGCATCCGCAGCGCGGCCTGCTCGGCGCGGCTGGCGTAGCGGTGGAAGTCCGTACCCAGCAGCGCCCGGAAGGCGGCCCGCTCGGCGGCCGTGGACACCCGGCCGGCCACGCCCGCGCCGGCGGCGGGCGGGACGAGGAGACGGGGCCCGGCTGCGGAACCGGCGGAACCGGCGGAACCGGCGGAACCGGGGGTGTCGGGGGTTTCGGGGGTGGGGCCCTCCGTTGTGGTGGCGGCGGTCGGGGTGGGTGGTTCGCCGGTGCTTTCGACGGGGGCCGGGGAGGTGTGCGGCTCCTGCGGGGCGCTCGGCCCGGGCGGATTGAGCCGCTCGTCGCCGTGTTCGGGGGAGCCGTGGGTGGGGGTGCTCTGCGGCGGGGCGGGGGGCTCGATGGGGCCCTGCGCTTCGGCCGGGGTGGTGTACGGCTCCTGCGGGCCTGCCGGTGCGGCCGGGCCGGGGGACGGTGCGGAGGCGTCGGGGACGGTGGTGCTCTGCGTGGTGACGGTCGCCGCCGTGGCCGGGGCGATGGGTTCGGGTGGGGTGAGTGGCTCGCTGCCGTGCTCGGGGGTGTCGGAGGTGGTGGTGCTCTGCGTGGTGACGGTCGCCGCGGTGGCCGGGGTGATGGGTTCCGGCGGGGCTTGCGGGGTGGGGGAGTCGGGGACGGTGGTGCTCTGCGTGGTGACGGTCGCCGCCGTGGCCGGGGCGATGGGTTCCAACGGGGCCTGCGGGGCCTGCGGGGCCTGCGGCGCGGGGGTGGGGGTGGGGGTGGCGGGTAGGAGCAGTCGCGGGGCGGGGGCGCCCGGTTCGGTGAGGGCGGACACCAGGTCCTCCAGGACGGCGAGGACCTCGGCGGGCGCCGGCCGGTCGGCCGAGCCCGCGATCAGCGTCGGCCGGGCCGGGTCCGGGGCGAGCAGCCGGGGGCCGCGGTCGTCGGGCACCTGCTCGGGCCGCAGCCACAGCCCGGCCGGGACGGCCTCCAGGCGCCAGCCCGCGACCGGGGCCTGATGGAGCGCCGGGCCGCAGTCGGCGAAGGCCGCGGGAAGGGGACGCCACGCGGAGGCGATCACACGCCCCAGCTCGCGGCAGGCGGTCAGCTCGGTCAGCCACGGCTCCCAGGCCGGGGCCCCGTCGGCGCCCAGGACGCGGGAGGACCAGCCGCTCGCGGTCGGTGTCGGCAGGCCGACGGCGGCCCGCACGTCGTGACCGAGGGCCACCGCGAGCGCCCCGGCCAGGGCGACGAGCTGCGAGGTCTCGGCCCACGGCGCGCTGACCAGCAGCTCGGCGGGACGGGCATTGGAGGGGAGGGGCGGCACGGCGGCGGTGGCGATCGCGGCGACATCGGCGGCCGGCGGCAGGGGCGCCTGCGGGCGGCCGACCACCAGCACCGGGATGCCGGGCGCCGCGGCGGCCCGCAGCAGGGCGGCCGGCACGGCGGCCGGGACGGGTGCGCCGTGGAACCACAAGCCGTGCGGCAGCACGGTCACCAGCGCCTCGACCGTGCCCTTCGCGGGCCCGGCCACAGGTTCGGCCACGGGTTCGGCCGGTGCCGTGGGAGAGGGTGCCGGTCCCGCCGCCGGTGCAACCGGGCTGGTGGGAAGGGGGGTTGGGTTCGGTGCGGCGGCCGGTTGCGCCGCAGCCTGGGTCGCGGTCTCGGCGGGGGCTGTGGGGGAGGGCGCCGGGCCTTTCGCCGGTGCAACCGGGCTGGTGGGAAGGGGGGTTGGGTTCGGTGCGGCGGCTGGTTGCGCCGCTGTCTGGGTCGCGGTCTCGGTGGGTGCTGTGGGGGAGGGTGCCGGTGCCGCCGCCGGTGCAACCGGGCTGGTGGGCAGGGGGGTTGGGTCCGGTGCGGCGGCTGGTTGCGCCGCAGCCTGGGTCGCGGTCTCGGCGGGGGCTGTGGGGGAGGGTGCCGGTGCCGCCGCCGGTGCAACCGGGCCGGTGGGCAGGGGGGTGGGGTCCGGTGCGAGGGGGTGCGGGGCGCGGACGTGCCCGCCGGACGCCTGTGCCGTGGTCGTCGCGGGTGTCGCCGGGGTGGCCGCCACGACGGCTGCCACGGCCGCCGTCGTGCCGCTGGCGCTGCCGGTGCCGGTGTCCGCGCGCCCGCGTGCCGCGCCCGTACCCGTGCCCGTGCTGCCGGTTCGGGGCAGTGGCCACACGGGCCCGAGTCGGCGGGTGCGTCCGTCGGGGGTGAACAGCCACCAGGAGGACGCTTCGGTGTCGGTGGCGCCGGTGGTCAGCAGGGTGCCGTCGGGGCGCAGGGTGACGAGTCCGTCCGGGGCCACGATGCTGGTGGCGGCCAGTTCGGCGATCCGTTGCGCGGGCCTGCGTCCGGAGGCGGGTGGTGCCGCGAGGGCGGAGGCGGCCAGGACCAGGGTGGCGGCCTCGCGCTCGGCGGCGGTGCGGGCCAGGTCGCCCAGGCGCTCCAGCAGGACGGGCTGGGCGTCGGGGGCCGCGGCCAGCACCGTGACGGTGCCGGGTACGGCCTCCAGCGCGGCCAGCGCGTCGGTGAGCGCTCCCGGCAGCGCCGCCGCCCCGCCACCGGACGCGCCACCGGACGCGTTGCCGGGCTCGATACCGGACGCGTTGCCGGGCGCGATGACGAAGTGTGGGCCCGCCTCGTGCAGCGCGGCCGGGCCCGCGGCCGCGGCCGCGGTGGTGTCGGTGTCGGTGCGTCGGCGGGTCAGCCAGCGCCGTGCCCCGAAGGCCTGCTCGATGGCGCTCACCGCCCCGACCCCCCGTCCCCGTTCCCGCCGCCGCCCGCGCCGCCGCCGCCGTCCGTGCCCCTGCCGCCACCGCCGCCGCCGCCCGTGCCGCCGTCGTCCGTGTCGTCGACGAGCGCGGTCTGCACCTGCACGCTCCGGCGCCGGGTGATGTGCAGGGCCCGGCCCGGGGGCAGCGCCCGCGGCTTGGTGTTGCCGAACAGGAAGCCCTCGCTGGGCGGGCAGGACAGCAGCAGCGCCGGGGTGTTGACCTCTTCGAGCTTGCGCAGCAACTGGTCGGAGGAGGCCCGCCCCACCCCGTTGGCACTGCGCGCCACGACCAGGTGCAGACCCAGCTCGGAGCCCTGCGCCAGGTACTCCAGCAGCGGCGCGAACGGATGGGCGTGCATGCCGCCGGGAGAACCGGAGACCAGCTCGTAGTCGTCGACCAGGATGAACAGCTCCGGGCCCTCCCACCAGTCCCGCAACCGCAGCCGCTCGGGGGCGATGTCCGCCCCCGGCAGCCGGTTGCCCATCGCCCGCGCCGCGCCGTCGACGATCTGGCGCAGCACGTCCACCGCGACGGCGTGGCCCAGCCGGTACTCCGGCGGCACCGCGCCCTGCAGGACCCGCCGGTAGTCGACCAGCATGATCCGCGCCTCGTCGGTGCCGTAGGCGCGGGTGATACCGGCGGCCACCAGTTTCAGCAGGTTCGTCTTGCCGGACTCGCTGTCACCGACGACGACCAGGTGCGGCGACTCCTCGAAGTCGTGCCACAGCGTGTCCATCGACACGTCCTGCACACCCAGCGGCACCCGCAGCCGCCCCTGGGGAGCGGGCAGCGCCGCGGCGGGCAGGTGCAGCGGCAGCATCCGCACCTCGGGCGCGCGCGGGCCGCTCCAGTGCTCGGCCACCGCGTCGACCAGGTCGGCGACGCCCTCGCCCAGGTCCTCGGTGCTGCCCTGGCCGTCCAGGCGCGGCAGCGCGGTCAGGAAGTGCAGCTCCTCACCGGTGAGCCCGCGCCCGGGGACCTTGGGCACGGTCGCCGCGACGCGCATCCCGATCGCGGAGTCGACCGGGTCGCCCAGCCGCAGCTCGAACCGGGTGCCCAGCAGGTCCCGCAGCGCACCGCTGACCTCGCCCCACCGGGTGGTGCCCACGACCAGGTGGATGCCGTAGTTCAGGCCGCGCTGGGCGATCAGCGTCAGGGCCGGCGCCAGGTCGGGGAACTCCTGACGCACCGTGTTCCAGCCGTCGACGACCAGGAACACGTCACCGTGGCCCTCCCCGTCCAGCGCCCCCTGCGCCAGCGCCCGACGGAACGCCGCCACCGAGTCGATGCCCAGCTCGGCGAAGCGCTGCTCGCGCCGCGCCAGGATCGCGTTGACCTCCGCGACCGTGCGCACCACCCGCTCCGGGTCGTGGCGCCCGGTCACCGCGCCCACGTGCGGCAGAGCGCGCAGCGAGGACAGCGTGCCCCCGCCGAAGTCCAGGCAGTAGAACTGCACCTCGCGCGGGGTGTGGGTGAGCGCCAGCGCCGCGACCAGGGTGCGCAGCAGCGTCGACTTGCCGCTCTGCGGCCCGCCCGCCACCCCCACGTGCCCGCCCGCACCCGACAGGTCCGCCACCAGCAGGTCGCGCACCTGCTGGAACGGCTTGTCGACCACGCCCACCGGCACCCGCAGCGCGCCGCGGCCCGGATCGTCCTGCGCGGTCAGCCCGCACCCGGGCACCGCCGCCAGCGGCGCCAGCAACTGGTCCAGCGTCGCCGGCACGCCCAGCGGGGGCAGCCACACCGGGTGCGCCGGCGGACCGGCGTCCACCAGCTTGTCCGCCGCGATCTCCAGCAGGCTGCGCCCCGAGGCCGCCTGCGCCTCCCGTTCCTGCCACTGCCGCTCCGTCTCCTGCTCCGCCACGACGGCGCTCTGACGCGGCGCCACGTACCCGGTGCCGTAGACCGCGACCTGCCCCGCCGCGGCCTGGCGGCGCGCCGCCACCGGGCGCGGCGCCCGGTAGGGCCCGGAGACGTACGCGGCCTTGAACCGGGTCAGCGTGGCGATGTCGCTGCGCAGGAACCCGTTGCCCGGCTGCGAGGGCAGGTGGTAGGCGTCCGGCACCCCCAGCACGCCCCGGCTCTCCATCGCCGAGAACGTCCGCAGACCGATCCGGTAGGACAGGTGCGACTCCAGGGCGTGCATCCGCCCCTCGTCCAGGCGCTGCGAGGCCAGCAGCAGGTGCACCCCCAGCGAGCGCCCCAGGCGCCCGATCATGATGAACAGGTCCATGAAGTCCCGGTGCGCGGCCAGCAGTTCGGAGAACTCGTCGACCACCACGAACAGCGTCGCCAGCGGCTCCAGCGCCGCACCGCCGGCCCGGGCCCGCTCGTAGTCCAGCAGCGAACTGTAGTTGCCCGCCGAGCGCAGCAGCTCCTGACGGCGCACCAGCTCCCCGTGCAGCGCGTCGCGCATCCGGTCCACCAGCGCCGCCTCGTCGGCGAGGTTGGTGATCACCGCCGAGGTGTGCGGCAGCCGCTCCAGGCCCAGGAACGTCGCCCCGCCCTTGAAGTCCACCAGCACGAAGTTCAGCACCTCGGAGGAGTGCGTCAGCGCCAGCGCCAGCACCAGCGTGCGCAGCAGCTCCGACTTGCCCGACCCGGTCGCCCCGATCAGCATCCCGTGCGGCCCCATGCCGCCCTGCGCCGACTCCTTGATGTCCAGCTCCACCGGCGTGCCGTCCGCGGCGATCCCCAGCGGCACCCGCAGCCGCTCGGCCACCCCGCGCGCCCAGCCCGCCGCCACGTCGTGCCCGTGCAGGTCGCGGACGCCCAGCAGCGACGCCAGGTCGAAGTCCCCCGCCAGCGGCTCCCCGCCCTCCTTCCCGTCCCCGATCCGGTACGGCGCCAGCGAAGCGGCCAGCCGCCGCGCCGCGGGCAGCGACAACGCGTCCGCCCGCCCCAGAGCGCTCTCCTCGTCCCGGTGGTTGCGGTCCGCCCCCACCATCGCCAGGCGCCCGCCCTCGATCCGCAACCGCAACCGGTGCCGCGAGGGCTTCCACTCCAGCGCCTCACCCAGGTCCAGCAGCACCGCGTTGCGCCACCCCGCCAGCGCCGCCCGGCTGCCCGCACCCACCGCCACACCGTCCAGCACGACCACCGTGAACGGCTCCTCCCGGCCCGGCTGCGCCTCCGGCTCCCACGGCCCGCGCCCCGCGAACTCCGCCCCCAGCACCTGCTCCAGCTCCGCCACCGAGCCCGCCACCAGGCGCACCGGCCCCAGCGCGTCGACGTCCTGCGGGTGCAGCGCGTGCGGCAGCCACTTCGTCCACTCCCACCGCGCCCGCTGCCCCGCCTCGCACACCACCGCGATCCGCAGCTCCTGCGGCGCGTGGAACAGCGCCAGCTGCGCCAGCATCGCCCGCGCCAGCGCCCGCGCCGCCTCCCGCTCGTCCGCGCGCACCAGCACCTGGGCGTAGCCGCGCACGTACACCGCGATCGGCTGGTCCGCGACCGTGCCGTAGGCGTGGATGAAACGGCGCAGCGCGTGCGCGCACAGCGGCTCCAGGTCCTCCACCGGCTTGGTCGACAGCGGCGCCAGGCGCACCGCCAGGCGCTGGTGCCCCACCCCGACCCGCACGTCCCCGAAGTCCGGGTGCGCGGCGCGCCGCTCCCACAGCCGCGAGGTGCGCACCAGCGAGGCCAGCGACCCCGGCGCCGGGTGGCGCCAGGCCAGCGCCTCCTGCTGGCGCACGATGTGCCCGCGCACCTGACGGCGCATCTGCGCCAGGTAGCGCAGGTAGTCGCGCCGCTCGGCGCGCAGCTCCCGCTTGCGGTCGCTGGAGCCGCGCAGCAGCGACGTCACCAGCATGCCCACCGCCGACAGGCCCATCATGCCCATCGCGACGTACGTCATGACCCCGCCGCCCTCACCCGGGCGCAGGAACACGAACACCATCGACAGCGAGCTCAGCGCCATCGGCGCCATCGTGATCACACTCGACATGCCGCTCTGCGACTGCGGCAGGACCGGCGGCTCCTGCAACTGGATCTCGCCGTCGGGCATCGCCGGCCCGGGGCGCCGCGGCGCACGCTCGACCACTACCACACTCAACGAAAGCGCTCCTCGCACCGGCGGGGACGGCCGCGAAGTGCCCCGCCGCGCGGGAGCCGTCCTCCTAGGGGCCACGGACGGCGCCCCCTCCCGGGTTCAGCCCCCGCGCCCGCGCCCGCCACACCCGGGCCCCCACACCCGGGCCCGCCACACCCGCGCCCGCCGCACCCGGGCCCGTGCGGCGCGGGCCCGGGCGGCCCGGATTGAACCCCGCACCCGCCCCGGCCCGTCCCCCGGGAAGGAGAGCGCCACGCGGACGACCCGGCGAGCGCCGCACGCAAGCACGAGGAGAACCTTGAACGGGAGCACCACCGGAACCACGGCCACCGGACTGTGCCGACTGAGGTTCCACGCACCCGACACGGTGTTCGAACTCGTCGTCCCCGCCGACGTCCCCCTCGCTGACCTGCTGCCCGCCGTCCTCGACCACGCCGGCGACGACCTCGACGAACAGGGCACCGAACACGACGGCTGGATCCTCCAACGCCTGGGCCACGCCCCCCTGGACGAGGAACTGGGCGCCGACGCCCTCGGCCTGCGCGACGGCGAGGACCTCCACCTGCGCCCCCGCCGCGACCCGCTGCCCGAAGTCCACTACGACGACCTCCCCGACGGCCTGGCCACCGGCATGCGCGAACGCCCCGACACCTGGCGCCCCGCCCTCACCCACCACAGCGCCCTCACCCTGGCCGTCACCGCCCTGACCGGCGCCCTGGCCCTGCTCCTGCTCCCCGGCCCGCCCCACCTGCGCGCCGGCGCCGCCGCCGTCACCGCCCTGTTCCTGCTCCTGGGCGCCCTCAGCGCCTCCCGCGCCGTCGGCGACGCCGGCGCCGGCACCGCCCTGGGCGCCACCGCCGTGCCCTACCTCGCCCTGGCCGGCGCCCTCCTCGCCAGCGCCACCGGACCCTCCGCCACCGGAGCGCGCCTGCTCGCCGGCGGCTGCGCCGGCGCCGGAGCCGCCGTCCTGGCCATGGCCGCCGTCGGCTGCGCCGCCCCGCTCTTCCTGGGCCTGGTCCTGTTCGCCGGGCACGCCGTCGCCGCCGGCGCCCTGCTGCTGGCCGGACTCACCCCGCCCGCCACCGCCGCCGCCCTGGCCCTGGCCCCCGTCGTCACCGCCGCCTTCCTGCCCGGCCTGTGCTTCCGGCTGTCCGGACTGCGCCTGCCCGCCCTGCCCCGCAACGCCGAGGAACTCCAGGAAGGCATCGAAGCCGTCCCCGCCGCCACCGTCCGCTCCCGCGCCGCCGTCGCCGACGGCTTCCTGACGGCCTTCCACCTCGCCCTCGCCCCGGTCCTGGTCCTGGCCCTGACCACCCTCACCCGCCAGGACGGCTGGGCCCCCACCGCCCTGACCTGCACGCTGTCCCTGCTGCTCGCGCTGCACGCCCGCGGCATCGGCTCCGTCCCCCAGCGCCTGGCCGTCCTCGTCCCCGCCGTCTGGGGCCCCGTCCTGCTCACCGCCCGCCTGGCCACCGACCTGGCCCCCGCCGCCCGCACCGGCCTGCTCGCCGCACTGGTGGCCACCGCCGCCCTGCTCGCCGCCTCCTCCTGGACCCTGCCCGGCCGGCGCCTGCTGCCCTACTGGGGCCGCGCCGCCGACCTCCTGCACACCCTCGCCGCCGTGGCCGTCCTCCCGCTCGCCCTCGCCACCGCCGGCACCTTCCAGGCCCTGCGCGCCCTCGCCGGCTGACCCCCCGCCACCCCACGACCCGCCACCCCGTCACCTGCCCAGCCCCGCCACCCGCCACCCGCCGCCGAGGAGAACCGCCACCATGCAGTCGAAGCGCGACCAGGTGCAGGCCCACCTGTTCGTGATGGGCCGCCTCGCCACCGGCATGCTCCGCGGCGAACCCGACGCCCCCGACGTCCCCACCGGGCGCACCTCCCGCGGCATCGTCACCGGCCTGCTCGTCGCCGCCCTCGCCGCCCTGGTCGCCGCCGTCTACGGCGTCCTCGTCCCCGGCGGCGCCACCGCCTGGAAGAAACCCGGCACCCTCGTCCTGGTCAAGGAGAGCGGCGCCCGCTACCTCTACCTCGACGGCGCCCTGCACCCCGTGCTCAACGAGGCCACCGCCCGCCTGCTCGCCGGCGACCAGCTCACCGTCGACCAGGTCAGCGTCCACTCCCTGGCCGACACCCCGCGCGGCACCCCGCTCGGCATCCCCGGCGCCCCCGACGGCCTGCCCCGGCCCGAGCGCCTGGCCACCGCCACCTGGCTCGCCTGCGCCGCCTGGCAGCCCGACCCCTCCGGCACCCGCCGCCCCCGCCTGGCCCTGGCCATCGACCCCCCCACCCACGGCAGCGCCCTCACCGACCGCCAGGCCCTCCTGGTCGCCGCCCCCGACACCACCCAGTACCTCCTGTGGCACGGGCGCCGACTGCGCCTGGACACCCGCAACGGCGCCCGCCAGGCCCTGGGCCAGGCCGCCGTCACCCCCCAGCCCGTCACCCAGGCCTTCCTCGACGCCCTGCCCGCCGGCCCCGACCTCGCCGCCCCCGACCTCGACCGGCGCGGCACCCCCGGCCCCGACCTCGCCAACCACCCCACCCGCATCGGACAGCTCTTCACCGGCCCCGGCGGCGACCCCTACCTCCTCACCGCCGCCGGCCTCACCCCCCTGACCGAACTGGCCCAGCACCTGCTCCTGGCCGACCCCCGCACCCAGAACAGCGCCTACCAGGACAACGCCGCCACCCCCACCGCCATCGGCGCCGCCGACCTCGCCGCCCACACCGCACCCCCCGCCCCCGCCCCGACCCCGGCCGCCGCCCTGCCCGCCACCGTGCCCGAACTCCTCAACGCCCCCCAGGGCCGCGACCTGTGCACCGAACTGCGCCCCGGCGACCCCACCCCCACCACCACCCTCACCCTCGTCGACGACACGGCCGTCCAGGGCCCCGCCCCCACCGCCCAGCCCGGCCTCACCGCCGCCTGCACCGGCGCCGACACCATCGCCGTACGCCCCGGCGGCGGCGCCCTGGTACGGGCCCTGTCCACCGCCGGCACCGGCACCACCCTCTACCTGGTCACCGACAACGGCGCCAAGTACCCGCTCGCCTCACCGGCCGTCGCCAAACAGCTCGGCTACGGCGACACCGCCCCCGCGGGCGTGCCCGCCGCCCTGCTCGCCCTGCTGCCCACCGGCCCCAGCCTCGACCCCGCCGCCCTCACCACCCCCACCCCCGCGGGCACCGCCGCGGGCCCCGCCGCCACCGCGCCCGGCCCGCCCTGCGCCCGGTGAACCAACCCTCTCCACACCCCCGTTGACCTGTTGTGACCCCGGCGATCCGCGACCGGGCCAAGGAAAGGAACCACCGTGAACCTGAGGGTGAACGACCACGCCGTCCAGGGCACCCACGCCACCCTGGAGGAGCAGATCGAGGCGATGATGCGCGCCGCCTCCCGCATCCACGACATCAACAGCGAGGTCCAGCAGCACTTCCAGGCCGCGTGCAGCTCCAAGTACACGGACAACCTCAACGCCTGGGAAGGCAAGTACGCCAGCCTCCAGAGCGCCTACCGCACCTTCCAGGAGGCCTTCGCCGCCGGCCACCGCCAGGTCTCCAACGCCCACGACGAGGCCGCCGGGGTCGGCGGCAGCTGGGGTGGTGGGCACTCCGACACCGTCTTCAAGGGCCTCAACCCCTGACCCGCCCCACCCCGCCCGCCCCACCGCCACCGTCACCACCACGACCCTCACCACCACGACCGACAGCGAGGACCCCCCGATGGCCAACATCCTGCTCAACCACGCCAACATCGACCAGGCGGCCGACGACATGGAGCAGGCCAGCCGGGCCATGGCCGAGGCCATGACCAACTGCATGGCGGCCATCAAGAGCAACCAGGAACACCTCAGCGGCAGCCTCGCCCAGGCCGCCGACGCCTTCAACGCGGTGCTCTCCGCCAACAACGCCGACATGAACACCGAGATCGCCGCCGGCGTCGAGGCCCTGCGCACCATGCACGGCCTGCTGCGCGACGCCGACCGGCGCGCCGCCGGAGGCATCGGCTGATGGCCACGCCCACCGGCCCCGACTACAACCACACCCTCAGCGTCAACCACGACGACCTCAAGTACTTCGCGGACACCGAACTCGGCGCCTTCCTCAAGGACCTGGCCGCCGACCCCGGCTACCGGGCGATGCTCTCCTTCGCCGGCGAGGGCGGCGGCGACTACTCCACCCTGCAGCTGGGACACGGCTCCGAGGCCGCGCTGTCCATCGCGACCAAGATCCAGAGCGACTTCAAGGCCCTGGCCGGGGGAATCTCCACCGACCTCAAGACCATGGGCACCCAGATGACCGAGGGCCAGCTCAGGATCCGCCTCGCCCTGACCCTCATGGAAACCGCCCACGAGGAGGCCATGACGGCCGCCGACATGATGGCCATCCTCACCAAGGTCTCGGCCGCCACCCCCACCAAACCCAGCACCACCACCACCTAGCCCCGCCCCCGCCCCCGGCCCGCCCCCGCCCAGACCGACCGTCCGACACCCCCTTCTGGAGAAACGAACCCCCCATGGCCGACCTCACCTGGGAGAGCGTCCTCGGCTTCTTCGCCTCCGATGCCCAGCGCAGCGCCAAGATCGTCACCAGGGACCAGGTCGCCGGGCCCTCCAAGGACAAACCCTGGCTGCGCCCCATCGACAAGCTGGTCGTGGACACCAGCAAGTTCTACAGCGGCACCACCGACAAGGGCGCGGTCTCGGGGATGGGCAACCCCGACGTCTGGTGGGCGTGGAACTACATGCACGACACGTACGCGCACAACATCCGGATCACGGTGAGCGTCAACTACACGGACTGGGGCAACGACGCGGACAAGCCGCTCTCCCAGTTCATCCACCAGCACGAGGGGATCTTCGCGCCGCTGGGCCCGGGCGGCCCCGGCAACGACACCGTCAAGCCCGAGAGCCTGCGCTACGCCGCGGACGGCATCTCCCAGGTGCGGGCGTGGCTCAACCTCTGGCACCCGCGGGTGCAGCACTGGGCCGAGCTGGTCAACGGGCCGGACAGCAACTGGCAGGGCGACGCGGCCGGGGAGTTCAAGGTCCTCCTCAAGCAGTACGCGATGGAGCTGGAGACCGTCCGCGTCCAGCTGGAGAACAGCCCCTACGAGGCCGACCTCAGGGCGGTGGCCGACCTGCTCCCGGCCACCGTCGACAAGCTCCACAGCGTCCACCAGCGCTGGTGGGACAGCGGCAAGCTGTGGCCCTCGCACGCCATCTACGAGGCCCTCTCGAGCGCCCTGGTGGGCGTCGTGCCGCAGCTCGACTCCACCGCGCACGCCGTCAGCTCGATCACCACCCCCCTGGGCGACCCCCGCGAGCAGGGCTTCTACGACCAGCTGGAGATCAAGGCGAAGGCCATCTGGCTGGCCAACGTCAAGAAGTACCTCGACGACCGCTCCTACGCCTTCCAGACGGAGGACCCCGGTACGGCCGCGGTGACCCTGCGCAAGGTCGGCGACCCGATGCTCGTCCTGCAGGACGCCTTCAACCGGCTGGACGCCGACTTCGGCTTCGGCTACCGCAACGCGACCCTGGACCTGCCCACCGGCGCGCCCCCCGGGCTCGGCGACGGCAAGGACGGCGGCAAGGACGGGGGCAAGGACGGCGGTAAGGACGGTGGCAACATCGACCTGGGCGGCGGCGCGGGCGGCGGGGGCGGGGGCGACGGCAAGGGCGGCAACGGCAAGTTCGACCTGGGCGGCGGCGCGGGCGGCGGGGGCGGCGGCGACGGCAAGGGCGGCGGCTCCAAGACCCACCTGCCGCCGCCGCCCCCCGTCATCGGCCCCGGCGGGGGCGGCTCGGGCCTGGGCGACGGCGCCGGCACGCCCATCCTCGACAAGGACCACAAGCCGGTCCTGGGCGCCGACAAGAAGCCGGTGCTGCTGCCCCCGGGCGGCTACATCGGCAAGGACGGCCAGGTCTACGACGCCAACGGCCAGAAGGTGATGGGCAAGGACGGCAAGCCCCTGGTCGTCCCGCCGGGCTCGGACGTGCCGCCGGGCACCGGCGGCGGCATCTACGGGACCAACGCCAAGGTGCCCAAGGGCTCCAGGGTCCGCGAGGACGGCAGGGTCGTGGGACCCGACGACAAGGAGGTCCTGGACCGCGACGGCAATCCGGTGGTGCTGCCCAAGGGCGCCTCCATCGCCGGGGACGGCACCCTGCTGGACTCCACCGGCCGCCCGATCTCCGACATCTCCCAGCGCTACACCGACCGCCAGCACGCGATCGACGCGATCATGGGCGGCGGCAGCGGCGGTGGGGCAGGCGCCGGCGGCGGGATCGGTTCGGGCGGCGGCACCCGGCTGCCGGCCACCGGCTCCGACTGGAAGCTGGACCTGGGCAGTTCCTTCGACGACCACCTCCCGGACCCGGGGGCCGCGGGAGCGGGCCACTACACCGGCGTGCTGGGCGGCGGGGGTATGGGCGGCATCGGCGCCGGCTCCGGCGCCGGGATGCCCGGCGGCGGCCAGCTGCCCAAGCTGGTCAGCTCCGGCGGCGGGGTGAGCGCGCGGGCACTGGAGAACAGCGGCGGGCTGGCCCCGGGCGGCAAGGCGGCCGCCGCGGCCGCCGCCGAGGCCGCCGCCGCCGAGAAGGCGGCCCTGCAGAAGGCCTCCGCGATGTCCGCCGAGGAGGCCGCGATGCGCGGGCGCTCGATGTCGACCAGCGGCGGCGGGATGCCGATGGGACCGATGGGCGGCGGCGGCATGGGCGCCGGCCAGGGGGAGAAGGAGCGTCAGCGCACCACCTGGCTGGCGGAGGACGAAGAGGTGTGGGGCACCGACACCGGCGCGGTCAGCGGAGTCATCGGCCGCTGAACCGGCCGCTGAACCGGCCGCTGAACCGGCCGCAGGACCGGCCGCAGGACCGGCGCCCGGACCGGGCGCCGGGCGGCGTACGAGCCCATCGAGGAACGAGGAACGGGAAAGACATGTCGTACTCCTTCGAGGACCAACTCAACCAGGCCATGGCCTCGTTGGCGCAGCAGCAGGAGAGGCTGGCCGAGTCCACCCGCCGGATGCAGGCGATGACCGCCGCCGCGACCAGCAAGGACCGGATGGTCACCGCCAAGGTCGGCCCGCAGGGCGAACTGCTCGCGCTGACCTTCCACACCAACGCCTACCAGTCCATGGCCCCGGCCGAGTTGGGCGCCGTGCTCAAGGACGTCTTCAACGAGGCCAAGGCCCGCATGGGCGAGCAGCTCACCGCCGAGATGCGCGGCTTCGAGGGCGTCGGCGAGGCGCTGCGGATGAACTTCACCGGCGAGCGCGGGGACGAGGAGGACTTCTTCGGGGCCGGCGCCGGCCTGGACCTGGAGTCGCTGCTCGCCCCGCTCACCGCGATGCGCCCCGGGGCCGAGCGCGGCGCCAAGTCCCGCAGGCAGGAGGAGTTCAATGGCTAGGACCCTGCGCAAGGACGAGGGCCTCAAGCAGGCGTTCACCAACTTCGACGACGTGGCCGCCCTGGTCGAGAAGATCAACAAGGAGATGGAGGACATCAACAAGAAGAACGTCAAGGCCGGCGGCGGCGACGACATCGGCAAGCAGTACCACGAGAAGATCGACAAGCCGACCTCGGACCTCTACGGGCTGACGACCCAGATCCGCAACAAGCTCAAGGCGATGTCCCAGCACGGCCAGGACACCGCCGACCTCTTCGACGCCACCGACGAGCACAACGTGGGCCTGGCGTGAGCGCCCCCGCCTAGGCCCCCGCGCCCCTCGGGCCCGCCCGCCCGCACGCTCCCGTGCCGCCCGCACCGCCCGTACCCGCCCGCACGCTCCCGTGCCGCCCGCACCGCCCGTACCGTCAGCCCCGCCCCCGGAGGCCCGCGCCGTGTCCCACTCCTCGATCCACGTCTCCCCGGGCCTGGCGCAGTTCTTCCACATCATCAGCGGCATGCCCTGGCCGGAGTCCGACGAGGGACTGCTGCGCGACGTCCGGGACGACTACCAGGCGCTGGCGGACGACCTGCCGACGCTGAGCGGGTACATCCTCGACGCGGTGCAGAGCTGCGACAAGCGCCTGGAGGGCGAGGCCGCCCAGGCCTTCCGCAAGGAGTGGGGCCGCTTCGTCAACACGGACCAGGCCAACGACCCCCTGCGCAAGGCCGGTGAACTCTGCACCCAGCTGGCCGAACTGGCCGGCAAGGTCGCCAACACCGTCGAGTACACCAAGTGGATGGCGATCGGCCAGCTGGTCCAGCTGGTCGTGGAGATCGCCGTCGCCATCGCCTGGTCCGTCTTCACCGCCGGCGCCTCCATGGCGGCGCTGAACCTCAAGATCCTCCTCACCAGGCAGGGCCTGCTGGCGCTCCTCAAGAAGCTCCTCCAGCTGATCGCCATGCACACCTTCGGCGGCGTCGTCGGCGGTCTGATGCTGGACGCGATCATCCAGGGCATCCAGTTCGAGCACGGCGACCGCCACGAGTGGGACAAGGACCTCACCAAGCAGGCGGCGATCTTCGGCGCGATCAGCGGCGCCATCGGCGGCCCGCTGAGCCTGCTGGGCATGGGATTGGGCAGGCTGCTGGGCCCGCGGCTGAGCAAGCTGTTCGTGGAGAGCGCCCTCAAGGACGTCATCAAGGGCCTGACCGGGGGAGCGGGCAAGGACCTGGCCGCCGGCGCGGCGGGCGGCGCACTCAAGGGCCTGGGCAAGGACCTGGCGCAGGGCGCGGCGGGCGGCGCGCTCAAGGGGGCGGCCAAGGACCTCGGGGAGGGCGCCGCGGCGGGCTCCCTCAAGGGCGCGGGCAAGGAGGCGGGCGCGGGCTTCGGCAAACTCCTCGGCGACGAGGCGGCCGAGCGCTTCGCCCGCGGCATCACCAACCTCCTCAAGGACAACGCCCAGTACCTGGCCAAGGGCTTCAAGAGCGGGCGCAAGGTGGGCGCCGCGATGGGCGAGAAGTTCGTGCGCCAGCTCGGCGAGCTCTTCGAGAGGGAACTCGGCGAGGAACTGGGCAAACAGCTCGCCCGGGACATGGGCGAGCAGATCGGCAAGCAGTTCGTCCAGCACTCGCTCAAGACGGTGGCCAAGGAGAGCAGCCAGACGGCGCTCAAGGAGGCTCTGGAGAACCTCGCCAAGGACAGCGGCAAGGTCGCCCTCACGCCCGAACTCAAGCTGCTGGCCGAGAAGATGCCCGAACTCGCCGGCGGCATCAACAAGATGAACAAGATGTTCCACCTCGGGGCGCTGCTGGGCAGCCAGTTCGAGTCGGGCATCAACCAGTACCTCACCGAGGGCATCTACAACACGATCTACAACGGCGAGTGGTCGGCCAGCGGGATGAGCTTCGTCGGCGGCTTCATGATGGCCGGCATGCGGCACATGATCATGGGCCTCGCCTCGCCGCTGACCCTGCGCTACGCGGACTTCGTCCGAGGCCTGGAGAGCTCGCGGATCACCGACGAGAACGGCGGGTTCTACGGCCCGACCCACCCGATGACCTTCCTGTCGGTGATCAGCAACATGGGCGGCCACTCGGCGCCCTTCCCGGTGCCCCGGCCCGGCCACATCGACCAGATCGGCGGCGCGCGGCCCGCCGGGGGCGAGGGCGCCTCGATCAGGTCCGACGGCGCCTCGATCAGGACCGAGGGCACGGGCTCGCTGTCCGGCTCCACCCTGCTGGGCTCCGGCAGCCACCACCGGGAGGACAGCGGCGACGGCGTCCTCGCCGACCCCCAGGGCCGGACCAGCTTCCACTCCTCCGTCGACGGCGGCTGGGACCCCAAGGCCCCGGTGCGGCCCGTGGAGACCCAGTCCCGCGGCGACGAGCGCACCTCGGCCGCCGGCCCGCCCAAGGCGCCGGCCGCGCCGGGCGGCCCGGGCGGGCGCGACAGCGCCGTCCCGCCGCCCGTGCCCCGCAGGACGGACGGCGGCGCGGAGAACACCACCACCACCACCGGTGGCGCCACCACCAGGAACACCGGCGACAGCGCCAAGCCGGTCGCCGGCGGCGAGCGCAGCACCACCGCGACGGCCTCCGCCGACGCCAACGGCCAGGGCGGCGCCGCCAAACCCCAGCCCCAGTCGCAGCCGCAGGCGCAGACCAGGCCGGACCCGTCGCGCCGCACCACCGTCGTCGACGAGCACACCGAAGCGCCCCTGCACGAGAGCACGGCCCCGCGCAACGGCGGCCCCGGGGACGGCACCCAGCCGCAGCCGCAGGAACGCCCCTCCCACCGCAGCCCGGCCGCCGCCCCGCCGCCACCGCCGATCCGCACCAGCGCCGGCGGCCCCGGCGACGGCGCCGCGCCGGCCACCCCCCACCGCCCCGACCCCGACCGCCCCGACCCGAACCGCACCGACCCCAACCGGCCGGACCCGAACCGGCCGGACCCGAACCGGCCGGACCCGAACCGCCCCGACCCGAACCGCCCCGACCCGAACCGGCCGGACCCCGACCGCACCGACCCGAGGACGTCGCAGGGGCCGGGCCCCGACCCGCAGCTCCCGCCGCCGCCCGCCGCCCCACCGCGCGACCCGAAGCCCGGCCCTCCGGGCCCCGACCCCCGCACCCCCGGCCCCCGCACCCCGGACACCGCGCCCTCCTCCACCGCCTCCGGCCACCTCTACCACCAGGTCGACGCCCCCGAGCACGCCGAGGCGCCCGCCGGCGACGAACGGCGCACCGCCTGGCGGGACAGGCAGCGCTCCCTCGCCGAGGACCACGACGCCCGGCTCGCCGGGGCCGAGCGGCAGGAGGCCGACCGCCGCGCGATCGAGGAGCAGCTGACGCAGGGCGCCGCCCTCCTGCCCCGCGAGCTGCGCGCCCTGGTGACGCCCGACTCGCCGGTGTGGCGCCGGGCCGCGGACTCCCTGCGGGAGTCGATCGAGGCGCGTCCGCACGAGCGGGAGGAGGTCCTCGCCGGCGCCGCGGACCGCCTGGAGCTGGCCGGCGCCCGCGAACTCGCGCTGACCTTCGCCGTCGGCCGCTTCGACCGCCTGCTGGCCGAGCGCGGCCTGGGCCCCGAGCACTCCGGCGACCACACCCTGGCCGAGGTCCGCCGCGAGGCCTCGGAGAAGTTCCGGGCCGACGCCGAGCAGGACGTCGCCCAGCTGTTCACCGCCCGCACCGACCTCACCCCCGAGCGCAACGCCCTGGCCGCCCGGGCCCTGGAGCGCCGCCTGCGCGAGGCCGGCCGGGACCTGGACGTGCGTCAGGCGCGCGCCCGGGCGCTGGAGCAGGTCGACCGGGTGGTCGAGGAGGCCCACGAGCAGTGGTCGGCGGCCGGGCTCTCCGAGGGCGAGCGTGCCCTGCTGGAGGCGGCCGGCCTGAGCGGGGACGTCCGGCTGTCGCCGCAGGCCCGCGACCAGCTGGCCGAGGCCCTGCGCGAGCGGCTGGCGGACCTGCACGGCGGCGACGAGGGGCCCTCCCCGCGGATCGAGGAGGAGGGCGGCGAGGACCTCGCCCCCGTCGAGGCGACCCGCCTGGGCCGGGCCCGGCTCGAAGCGGACTTCCAGGAGGCCCTGGAACGCCACCGGGCCGCTCTCTCCCGCGAGTTCACCGTGCAGGCGGTGCGCGAGGCCGTGCTCAAGCGCTCCGTCGACGCGGTGGACGACGCGGCCGCGGCCTGGAAGGACAGCGCCGGCGACCAGTTCGGCCCCGAGGCGCTGCGCGAACTCGGCCTGGCCGACGGCCCGTCCCCGCGCGCGGTGGCCGCCGCCCGCGCCGACCTCGCCCGCCGCACCGACCGCCTGGTCGCCGAGCACACCGCCGCCGACCGCGACCCCGCCCACCTCACGGCACAGCTGGACGCGCTCACCTCCCAGGCCGGCGCCAACCGCCTGCTGGCCCTGCACGGCGCCCGCGAGGAGGCGCTGCGCGCCGCCGAGGACAGCGCCCGCACCCACGTCCCGCACGACCTGGGCGGCCCCGAGCGCGCCACCGGCCACGACGGGGACGCCGCCGGCCATGACGGCGACGCCGCCGCCTCCGTGGAGATGGCCCTGGGCCCGGTGCGCGGCACCCGCACCGAGCGCACCGAAGCGCCCGCCACCGACGCCGCCCGCCGGGTGCGCGAGGGCTACACCGAGCGCGTGGGCGCCGCCTTCGAGGAGACCTTCCGCTCCCTGCTGCGCGACCCGGGCGCCGACCACCGCGCCGACCTGCCCGAACAGCTGGCGCACTGGCGCGGCGAACGCGAGCGCCTGACCCGGGGCCTGGCCGAGCACGTCGCCTTCGAACGCGCCGTCCTGCCCGCCCGCGAGCGCGCCGCCGCCGGCTACGACCGCCTCGCCGAGGACCGCCGGGTCCCGGAGGCGGAGATCCGCAAGCTCAGGACCGAGTACGGCGACGACTTCTTCGACGCCTACCGGGACCACTGGGCGCCCGAGGACCTCGACGGCGCGCACTGGCGCGGCCACGAGGCCACCCACGAGAACGTCTTCGGCCGCCGCCCCGAGCCCGCCGTGAACGAGCCCTCGACCGAGCCCGCCCACGAGCCCGCCCACGAGCCGGTGACCGAGCCTGCCCACGAGCCGACCCCCGCACCCGGGGACAAGCCCGCCCCCGACGCCCCGTCGGGCCCGCTCACCCGCCCCACCGACACCGGCCCGGACACGGCCCCGGACACCGCCCCCGCCCCGGACACCGACCCCAGGACGCCCGCCGCCGCACCCCCGGCCGCGACACCCCCCGTCCAGCCGCCCGCCGCACCCCCCGTCGTCCCTCCCACGCAGCCGCGCCCGCTGCTGCCCGCCTCCGCCTGGGCCGACATCCGCACCCTCGCACCGTCCGCCCGCATGGACACCGTCCGCTTCGACGCCCGCGTGCGCGGCCAGGACAACCCGGGCGCCATCGCCGGCCCCCGGGTGCGCGAGCAGTACGAGAACCGCGAACAGCGCCCCGGCGGCCTGCCCCGCTCCCAGCGCAGCCTCGGCGACCTGCACGGCGCCGACACCACGATCACCTACGACGTGAGGCGCTTCGAAGCCCGACCCGGCCACTGGGTCACCGAGTTCAGCCTGAACCTGCACCTGACGGGACCGGACGGCCGCCCCCTGCCCCAGGCCGCCGCCACCCGCGTGCTGGAACGCGCCCGCGCCGTCGTCGCCGACCGCTTCAACGAACGCCACCACCTGCCCGGCGGCGACCAGGTCCACCTGCGCCTGGAGAGCGCCCCCAACCCGGACGGCGCGCACCGGAGCGTCACCGTCCTGCCCGGCACCGGCCGCAGCGACCAGCTCCACTGGCACGCCGACAGCGCCCCCGGCGTGCTGCTGCACGAACTGCTGCACTTCCTCGGCCTGCCCGACGAGTACGTCGAACCCGCCGCCGAACCCGGCGACGCCTTCGCCCTGCGCCGCCGCGACCGCTGGGCCGGCGAGAACGGCGTCATGGGCACCTCCGCCCACCGCGACGACTTCACCGTCCTGCCCCGCCACCTCCAGCGCATCGAGGACGTCCTGCACTCGGGCCCCGTCCTGCGCGAGGTGACCCACGGCCAGTACCTCACCCACCGCGAGAGCACGGCCGAAGCCCCGCAGACGGTGACGGAGCACCAGCAGCAGAGCACCGCCGCCGGCCCGCCGCCGGCGCCCGCCACCACGACCCACGCCTCCCGCAGCCCCGACGCGACCCCGCCGAGCACCCCGCCGACCACCCCGGCCCCGGTGCACGACGCACGGGTGAACGTCCTCGACGAAGGCCGGCTCTACCACGTCGTCGACGTGCCGGGCGACGGCGACTGCCTGCTGCACGCCGTCCTGGCCGGCGCCCACGCGATCGACGGGTGGCAGCACGGCGAACTCACCACCGACGGGCTGCGCGAACTGGCGTCGCAGTGGTTCCGCAGCGAAGCCGGCGCCCAGCTGCGCCGCAACGCCGACAGCACCGGCCAGCGGCCCGTGGACCGGCTGGAGGGCAGCGAGCGGAACCGGACCTGGACGGTCCGCCGCAACCCGGGGGACGAGGAGACGGTCCTGTCCGCCGACAACCTCGACGGCCTGCGGATGAGCGACCTGTACGACATGGCGCTGCGCAACCGCTCCCTGTGGAACACCTCCTTCTACGACCAGGCGCCGGCCATCATCGCCCACGCCCTCGACCTCCACCTCGTCATCCACGAGGGCAACGGCCGCACCGCGTTCAACGAGGGCGCCCACGGCCGCGAGGTCCACGTCTACCGCGACCCCGGAGAAGGCCTGGCCGCGCACTACTCGGAGCTGCGCCCCGACACGCGGCATCCGGTGGTGGACACCGGCGGCACCGTCCACCCCGAGGTGGTCACGGAGCTGACCGGGCGCGTCAAGCCGGACATGGCCGTCGTCAGCCTGGAACCCGGGCAGCCGGTCTTCCGGGTGACCGATGCCGTGACGCTGCGCGGATACCTGCTCCAGGGCAGGATCGGGACGGTCAAGAACAAGGAGGGCTGGTCCCAACTGGGGCCGGGCCTCTACACCGGTCACGACTTCGGGCACGCGGCCGCCTACAGCGACACCCTGTCCAACCTGCCGGTGGTCATGGAGTTCGTCCTCTCCCGCAAGGCGACGGGCCTGCGGGTGGATAACATCACCGAGAACTGGACGGACAAGGAGGTCCCCAAGACGCTGGAGAAGTACGACTTCCTCACCGACGGGACGCAGTTCAAGTTCCACCCCCGCTTCTTCGACGGCGCGCTCCAGGCCGGGCCCAACCCCTCGGACAGGTCGAGCGGTCTGCGGCTGGGCGGCGTGAAGGTGAAGGAGGGCGACTCGCTCTGGAACCACTACCGGACCGAGGACTTCGTCCCCGAGTACGACGGCTACCTGATCAAGGCGCACCAGGACAAGGCGGCCCAGCACCCGCGCGCCCAGGACGGACCCGGCCCCGGGCGCACACCGGACCCGGTCCCGATGAACGAGGCCCTGGAATCCGCCCCGCCCGCCGCCCCCGAGGACCTGCGGAGCATCCGCTACCTGGAGGAGGCCGAGGCCTACGAGCGGCGCCTGGCCACCCACCTGCTCCAGCGCGAGGACGTCCAGCGCGAGGTCAAGAAGGCCGTGGACCTGGCCTGGGCGATGACCACCGGTGACAAGGACAAGGCCAAGTTCGGCTCCCGCACCCCGGGCACCACCGGCATGGTCGGCACCGAGCGGCACATGCTGCAGGAGGTCGTCGACCGCGGCAACCTGCGCGAGCGCATGGCCCTGCTCTACAACGGCTACACCTCCAACCACTTCGCCAAGCTCGTACGCCAGCGCCAGCTGCCGCGACCGGAGCAGCTGACGCGCGAACGCGCGGACCGCCACGACCTCGGCGCCGAGGTCGTCAACCCCTTGATCGCGGAGATCAAGAAGGTCTACGGGCAGCTGCTGGCGCCGCCCGCCGAGCAGCAGGCACCGCCACAGGGACAGCCGCAGGGACAACAACCGGCGCCCTTCGGGTCGTTCCGCACCGACGAGCCGCACGGGCCCCTCGTCAACCGGATCCGCGAGGACTACGCCCAGTTCCGGAACCGCCAGCTCGCGGCCTACGAGCGCGAGCGGGAGGTCGAGGCCGCGCGCAAGGCCGCCGAGCGCCAGGCCAAGACCATCCTCGAAACCGACCGCAACCCCCTCGACGTCAACCCGCCGCTGGGCCGCGGCGAGTGGTACAGCGCCGTGGACAAGGACGGCCGGCTGGGCTGGCAGCCCGGCGCCAAGTCCTTCCACTACAAGCTCGGTTCCGCGTTCCAGCGGGACGCCCACGACACCGGGGGACTGGTCGCCACCGGCACCTCCGGCACGGCCTTCGGGATGCTCCAGGCCGTCAAGGAACTCGCCAGGACACCGGCGGGGCGCACCGAACTCGCCAGGACGGGGGGCGAGCCGGTCGACTTCGAACTGCTGAGGCTGGGGCTGCTCGGCTGGATGCTGGAGTCCGGCGACCACACCTTCCACGAGATCATGGCCGGCTCCCGCCTGTTCTCCGAGAGCCTCACCCCCGAGGAACACGCGGACCCCAACCTCACCGGGACGGACCTCACCTACCTCGACACCCACCACCGCTACCGCTTCCTCTCCCCGCTGACCGAGCGGGAACTGCGCGAGGAGGTGGCACCGGGCGGACTCTTCCCGGACGAGCACCTGGTCGGCCCCTGGTCCGTCGACGACCCGCAGGTCACCGGCCTCACCCCCGACGACCCGAGCCGGCCGGCCCCCCACGACACCGACACCACCGACACCACCGACACCACCGGCGACGGGGGCCCGCACGACTCCTCCGCCGCACCGGCGCCTCCCGTGGATCCGGTGGCGGTGGACCTGGCCCGCCGCCATCTGGACGCCGCGGCACAGAGCCCGGGCCTGTACGAGTTCATGGGGCGGATCAAGGCGGGTGCGTTCACGAGCCGGCGTGACGACGAGGGCATGCTCAGGGTGAGGGAGGGGGAGCGCTACGAGTCGCTGCTGGCCGACGTGCAGCGGTTCCTCGACCACACGCAGGCGCTGCGCCCGCAGGGGGAGCAGGCGCAGCGGAGCCTGAACCTGTACCGGGCGGTGCGGATGGATCCGCAGTCCCGGGGCCGGGATTCCTTCACCGAACTGCTGCCCGCCTCCACGTCCTTCGACCGGGAGTTCGTCCAGGAGTGGATGTCCAACGGCGGCGGAGCGGACAACTACGCCCTGTTCGAGATCAGGGTGCCGTCGGAGCATCCGATGCTGGCGCTGTCCTTCCCGCCCGGCCACACCCGGGCTGACGGTGATCCGCGGCCGGTGAACGAGGCGCAGTCGGAGGTCACGCTCGGCCCGTCGCGTCTGACGGTGACCGGCCGCGACGACGAGGGCGGCTTCCACGTCATCCGCGTCGACGCCCAGCCCATGACCGTCGAGGACATCCGTACCGAGGTCGCCAACTGGTCCAGCGGCACCTCGATGGCGGACGCCTACCGGGGCTTCACCGACTTCTACAGCGAGGCCTCGCTGCGCGCCGCCTACCCCTACGACTTCAACCCCCAGCACCGCATCACCCAGACGTCCTCGCACGACGGCCTCACCAGGACCGTCCGGATCGAGCACTCCCACCCGGACCTGAACGGGCAGTTCGCCGAAGTGACGATCCGTCACGAGAACGGGTCCGTGGAGATCCAGTGGCGCACCAGCGACGACGAGGGCCCGCAGGAGCCGATGCGCTACACCGCCGACAACATCGGCGACGTCAGCGGGAGCCTGCGCTCGCAGACCCTGACCGAGAACCCCAGCTTCGAGTCCCTCACCCTCCCCTTCGACTGGTACAGCCCCGACTACGACTGGCACGAACCCGAAGCGGCACCCGCGCAGGAGGACGCCGTCCACCTGCCGGGCCACGACGGCGACGACCTCCACCAGCCCGCCGCCGCGCCGCCGCTGCCCGTCGACCCGGTCGCCGTGGACGTGGCGCAGCGCCACCTCCTGGCCGCGGAACAGAGCCCGGGCCTGCACCAGTTCATGGGCTGGATCAAGGGCGGCGGGTTCACCAGCAAGCGCGACGGCGAAGGCATGCTCAAAGTCCGGGAAGGGGAACGCTACGAGTCCCTGCTCGGCGACGTGCAGCGGTTCCTCGACCACGCCCAGCCGCTGCGCCCGCAAGGGGAGCAGGCGGGGCAGGCCGGGCAGTCCCTGAACCTGTACCGGGCGGTGCGACTGGACGCCCACTCCCGGGGCCGGGATTCCTTCACCGAGCTGCTGCCCGCCTCCACGTCCTTCGACCGGGAGTTCGTCCAGGAGTGGATGTCCAACGGCGGCGGAGCGGACAACTACGCCCTGTTCGAGATCAAGGTCCCGCTGGACCACCCGATGCTGGCCCTGTCCTTCCCGCCCGGCCACACCCGGGCGGAAGGCGACCCGCAGCCGGTCAACGAGGCACAGTCCGAAGTCACGCTCGGCCCCAGCCGCCTGACGGTGACCGGCCGCGACGACGACGGCGGCTTCCACGTCATCCACGTCGACGCCCAGCCCATGACCGTCGACGACATCCGCACCGAGGTCGCCGACTGGTCCAGCAGCATGTCGATCCCGGACGCCTTCCAGGGCTTCACCCGCTTCCTGGGCGAGGACTCGCTGCGCGCCGCCTACCCCCGCGACCTCGGGCCCTTCCACCGCATCACGCGGACGTCCTCGCCGGACGGCCTCACCCACACCGTCCGGATCGAACACCGCCGGGAGGAACTGGACGGACAGTTCCTGGAAGCGACGATCCGCCACCAGGACGGGGCCGTGGAGATCCAGTGGCGCTCCAGCGACGACACGGACCCGCGCGAGCCGATGCGCTACACCACCGAGAACATCGGCGACGTCAGCACGGAGCTGCGCTCGCAGACCCTGACCGAGAACCCCGCCTTCGAGAACCTCGACCTGCCCTGGGACTGGTTCGACTACAACGTGCCCAGGCCGCAGGACGTCGGACAGTCGCTGTCGGACTTCGGCGCCGCCGCCGCCGGCTGGCGGATCGGCCCGGCCGACCTGCCGCAGGCCGAGCGCGACGCGCTGAGCCGCTTCCCGCAGCAGCCCGGGGTGTTCGTCGTGCCCGTGCACACGGACGAGGCCACCGGCCTGCCGATCGGGCCCGACGGCGACACCCTGTCCGCCTACCAGACGGCGGGCGTCCTGGCCGGCCTGCGCCACTCCGGGGTCTGGAACGGCACCGACACGGTGCAGTTCGTCGCGTGCAACCTGGGCCGCGGCCCGGGCCACGACCTCGTCGTCGACGTGACGAAGTGGCTCGACACGTTGGGCCTGGGACCCAAGGTGCTGGCCGGGACCGGGCCGGTGTACTTCGCCCCCCGCGCGGGCGGCGCGGACGGCCCCGGCCACCTGGTGGTCGCCTCCGACGTCGGCTTCACCGCGGACGGCCACCCGGTCATGGCCGCCGGCGGCCACTGGCGCGAGTTCCGGGCGGTGCGCGACGACTCCGGCGACGTCCAGGTCCAGGTCCAGGACCGCCAGGCCTACCGGGCACCGGACGGCTCCTTCCACGACCACCCCGACGACCACACGCTGGTGGAGTCGATAGCACCGGAGCACCGCAACCCCCAGGCGGTGAAGTACGCCGAGCCGACCCCCGCGCAGGCGGCAGCCGCAGTGGCGCTGTCACTGGGCCACCTGACCGCCGCCCCACCCGACAGTGCGCTGCGCACATTCATGGGACAGATCCAGTCCGGGGCCTTCACCAATCTGCGCAACCCGGAGGGCAGGCTCATCCAGCGGGAGGGCACGGCGACCTTCGACAAGATGATGGGCAATCTGCGGACGTTCTACAACCACGCGGAGCGTCTGCGCCCCCCGGAGGGAGACCCGAACGCGGAGGGAACCGTGCTCCTGTACCGCGCGGTGCGGATGGACCCGCAGACCCGGCAGCAGGAGAGCTTCACCGAGGTCCTGCCCTCCTCCACCACCTACGACCGGGCGTTCGCCCAGGGCTGGATGTCGAACCCCGACCGCTACGCGCTGTTCGAGATCCGGGTGCCGCTGTCCCACCCCATGCTGGCGCTGTCCTTCCCACCGGGGCACGCCGAAGCGCACGACCACCTGCCGGAGGTGAACAAGACCCAGTACGAGGTGACGCTCGGCCCGAGCCAGCTGACGGTGACCGGCCGGGAGGAGGACGGCCCCTTCCACGTCATCCGGGCGGACGCCGAACCGATGACGCTCGACCAGGTCACGCAGACGATCGCGGGCTGGACCAACGACACCCCGATGGAGCACGTCTTCGACCTGTTCGCCGCTTTCTACAGCGAGAACGCGCTGCGCGCCGCCTTCCCGAAGGACCTGCGGCCCGAGCACCGCATCACCGAGCACCGCTCCGAGGACGGGCGGGAACTGACCGTCGCGATCACCCCGGGCGACCATCCGAAGCTGACCGGCCAGAACGTGACGGTGCACCTGCGGCTGGCGCAGGACGGGGCCCTGAGGGTCGAGGTGCGCAACAGCGTCGACCTCGCCTACGGCGACGAACCGCTGGTGTACGACTTCACGTCCGGCAACGTCCACGAGGTGAGCGCGTTCCTGGAAGAGGGCACGCTGGCGAGCACGGCCCCCTTCGACACGATCAACCTTCCCACGGACTGGTACTGGACCGACCCGGTGCCGCGCGCGGGCGAAGTCGGCACGCCCCTGAGCGCGTTCGGCGGCCCCGGGCACGGCTGGTGGCTCGGCGGCGAGCCGTCGGCGGCGGAACGCCACGCCCTGGAGCGCTTCCCCGCGCAGGAGGGCGTGTTCACCCTGCCGGTGCACACCGACGAGAGCGGCAGGCTGCTGCCGCTGGGCACCGACCCCGAGACCGGCGAGCCGAAGGAACTGACCGAGGACCGGGTCGCCGGCATCCTGGCCGGGCTGCACCAGGGCGGTGTCTGGAACGGCACCGACCGGCTGCAGTTCGTCTCCTGCAACCTCGGCAAGGAGCCCGGCGTCGAGTTCGTCACCGAGGTGATGCGCCAGCTCGGCCGGGCCGACCTGGGCAGCAGCGCGCTGGTCGCCACGGGCCCGGTGTACTTCACCCCGCGCGTGGACGGCACGGACGGCCCCGGGCACCTGGTGGTCGCCTCCGCCGTCGGCTTCACGGCCGACGGCCATCCGGCCCTCGTCGCCGGCGGGCACTTCCGGGAGATCCACCGGCCCGAGGGGGACGACGGGCCGCCCGTGATCGTGGAGCGCGGGGCCCACCTGCCCGCCGCCGTCCACGCGGAGCAGGACCGGGACCGCCCCGAGGGCTTCGAGATCGCCGAGCCGGGCACCCTCGATCCGAACCGCAGGATGGAGGGCGCGCTGGAGTTCGGGAGGAAGAACAACAAGAAGACGGCCGACCCCGCTCCCCCCGTGGCCAGGGCCCCCGACCCCGTCGTCAGGACCCTCGACACCAACTCCTCCGAGGGGGTCGAGAACGCGCTGTCGGGCAGGCAGCCGTCGGCCGGCGCACAGGACGTGGCGAGGCCGCAGGAGGCGGCGGAAGGCAAGGGCAAGCAGCGGGCCGACGACCCGGAGCCCGACTCCGACGTCGTGGCGAAGCCGCAGGAGGGGCCGGCGAAGGAGCCGGCGGCGAAGGGCAAGGAGCGGGCCGACGACCCGGAGCCCGACTCCGCGCAGGCGGCGAGGCTGCTGCTGAACGACTCCCTCCTGCGCTCGCTCTTCGCCACGATCGACGAGACGGTGACCTACTCCGTCGTCGGCCTCGAACTCAAGGGCGACAAGAGCTGGCACACGCCCGAGGCCGTTTCCAGCGGGGACCGTGACGTCCCGAAGGAGAGCCGCTCGCGCCAGGCCGCTCAGCGGTGGGCGAAGGACAACGACGTGTGGACCCAGCACGGTGACGCCGAGGTGAGGGGGCTGCACGAGGCCTACGAGAGGATGAAGAGCTGGGGCTTCACCCAGGTGCCCTACGCCCGGCAGGCCTCGCACGGCAAGCCGCCGGAGAAGCCGGCGTCCCTGCACCGGGGCGGCGAACCGCCCCGCCAGCCCGAGGGCGTGCTCACCGTGCTCTCCACCCGAGGCACCTGCGACAGCTGCAAGTCCCTGGTCAAGGACTTCCAGGAAGCGTTCCCGGGGATCAGCGCCTACGTGGGCTACGCGGTCCCGACCACGTCGAAGCTGCCGATGACGACGTCGTCCCGAAAGACCGGGTGGAACAAGGACGGGCCGGAGCTCACCATCAACTACGGCTGGGGGGCGATGACCGGCCTCGGCTCCACCGGCGCGCACGTTCCGACGGACAAGAGGATGGTCTTCAAGTACTTCCCCTCCAAGGACGGCGAGGCCGCCTGGAACCAGCGGCTCACGGACCGGGCGGCCGCGAAGGCGGCCGAGGAGGAGGCCAGGAGGGCCGAGGAGGCCGCCGCACAGCTGCGCCGGGCCGAGGAAGCGGTAGCGGCGGCCAAGGCCGACGCCGAGAACCTGCTCAACCGGGAGATCCGGCTGATGTCGGCCCGCGCGGTCACGGCGTTCGCCAGGAACTTCCGCAACGACGAGGTGGAGAAGTTCCTCGCCGGGCTGAGCGCGCACGTCAAGGGGAGGAACCTGGCCTGGTACAAGAAGCAGATCCCCGCTGATGTGGAGAAGGCCCTGCGGTACTGGTTCGAGCGGGACCCGAGGCCCGACCTCGCCGGCAGCACCGCCTGACCGTCCGCCCGCCCGGTGAACGCCTCCCCGGGCGGGGGCCGTTGACCGGGGGGAGGCGGCGCCCGGCCGGGGCGCCCGCACGAGAGCGGCAGCGGGAGCGGGACGTGGAGCAGCAGGGGCCGACGGCGGAGCCGCAGTTCCGGTTGGCGGCGGTGTTCGACGCGGTCGACCCGGTGGCCGGGCCGGGGTTCGCGCCGGACCGCACGCTGGTGCGGGACCCGGCCGAACGGGCGGCGCTGGCCGGGTACTTGAACGCCGGGGCGGAGGTGCTGGTGACGCCGATGCTGATGGACGACATCTTCGACACCTCCCGCCGGGGCGCCGTCCCGATGAACTACCGCACCGACGGCGAGTGGATCTGGACCGACACCGTCGCCTACTACCTGGAGGAGTACGACCTCGCGCCCGAGCCCGGGCTGCTCGCCCACCTGCGCGAACGCACCGGGGCGCTCCCGCTGCCGCTGCCGCGGCCGTCGGCGCGGACCGTGCGCAGGGCGGTGGACTTCGTGCTGAACCCGCCGCGCCCGGCCGAACCGGCCTGGCGCCCGCAGAGCGGCTGAACCCGGCGCCGCCCGCCGTCCGTCGGTCTGGGGGAGGGGCGGTATTTCGCCGCGCGGCCGCACGGCGGCGCGCGAGGGCCCCGGTCGGCGTCGTTGAGGGCCAGGGAGCGTGGGTGGGCAGGGAACGTAGTGCGCGGGGCAACGGATCCTCGGGCGGTGGCATCCAGCTGCCCGCGGTGGCCTGGGAGGTGCCGGAGCCGGCCGCCGAGGCCGGGGAGGCGGGCGCGGCACCGGCCGCTTCCGCCGCTCCCGGCGCTCCCGGCGCTCCCGCGGGGGTGGGAGCCACGGCGGTGGGAGCCGCCGGTGCGGTGCCCGCGCTCGCGCAGGGCGCCCCCGCGCAGGGCGCGGCCGCGGCCGGGCAGGCCCGGCCCGGGGTCAGCGCCGCCCCGGCGCCGGCCGCCGCGGCCCAGGAGGAGGGCGCCGGGCGGCGCATCCCCAAGCCGATGGTGGCCGCCGCGGTGATCGCCGGCCTGGTGCTGGTCGGAGTGCCGCTGGGCATCGCGGGCTTCGGCGGGGACGGCCCCGGCACCCCCGGCGCGGACGGGCCGCCGCCCGCCGGCTTCTCCCAGCCCGACGGCGGCGGCAACGGCTACGTCCCCGGCGCCGACGCGCCCGGCAACCCGCCCGGTGACCAGCCGCTGCAGCCCGGCCAGCCCGCTGAGCCGGGCCAGCCCGGCCAGCCGGCCGGCGCCCAGCCCGGCGAGGGCGCCGTGGTGCCCGCCGCGGCGGCCGCCGGGGCCGCGCTGCCCGGCATCGGCGCCGACCAGGGCACCCCGGGCACCAACCGCACCGCCGCCGGAGCGCCCGCCGCACCCCAGGGCGGCGGCCAGAACACCGCTCAGAACAGCGGCCAGGGCGCGGGGCAGGGCAGCGGCCAGGGCAACGGGCAGGGCGGCGGCGCACCGCAGACCCAGCCCCAGCAGCCCGCCCAGCCCCAGCAGCCGGCCCCGCCCCCGGCCAAGCCCACCCAACCCGCCCCGCCGCCCGCGCCCACCTACCACGGCGTCGCCGGCCCCGGCTGCGGCGGATCCACCTCCGTGCAGCAGAACGGCTGGTACGACGACGGGCAGAAGGGCTGGCGCAAGAACTCCGGCGGCTACACCGGCGACGGCTGCTCCGGCGGCTTCTCCTCGATGCCGATGTCGGGCGCCCCCAACAAGGACGACAACAGCAACTCGGTGGTGTGGACCTTCAACACCGGCTCGCTCACCACCGGCAGCTGCCGCCTGTCGGTGTACGTGCCCAACGGCGACCTCAAGGCCGTCGGCGGCGCCCCCACCTACTACACCGTCCAGAACCAGTCCTTCACCGTCAACCAGGCCTCCTCCCGGGGCCAGTGGGTCGCGGCGGGCACCTTCCCGCTCAGCGGCGGCCGCATCGCCGTGGTGATGCACAGCCGCGGCCAGGACTGGGTGGGCGACAGCGTCAAGACCTTCGCCCACCACGCCGCCTCCGCCGTCCGCGCCGACTGCACCGGCTGACCCGGCCCGCACCACCCCACCACCGCACACCACCCGCACCATCCGCACCACCGGCACCACAGCCACGAACGACGGAGGAGAACGGCCCATGACCCGCCATGTGCTGACGGTCGGCGCGCAGCCGGGCGAGGGCGGCTACCGCACGATCGGCGCCGCCCTGGAGGCGGCCCGCAGCGGAGCGGTGATCAGCGTCCGCCCGGGCCGCTACGACGAGAACCTCGTGATCACCAAGATGGTGACCATCACCGCCGAGGAGGCCCGCGGCAGCGTGCGCCTGTCCCCGCGCCGCGGGGCCGTCGTCCAGGTCGTCGCCGAGGCCGTCCAGCTCACCGGCCTGGTCCTCCAGGGCCAGGACGAGGAACTGCCCACCGTCGACGTCCCGCGCGGCCAGGCCGCCCTCCAGGACTGCGAGGTCGCCGGCAACTCCTGGACCGCCGTCCTCACCCGCGGCCAGGGCTCCCTGGCCATGCGCGGCTGCCGCGTCGTCAACCCCGCCGGCGCCGGCATCGTCGAGACCTCCACCGGCACCAGCGTCATCGAGGACACCGTCATCGAACACCTCGGCAGCTCCGCCGTGGTGATCGGCGAGAACGCCAACCCCGTCGTGCGCAACTGCGTGCTGCGCGACGCCCGCGGCAACGGCGTGTGCGCCAACGGCGAAGGCCGCGGCTCCATCGAGGACTGCGAGATCTCCGCCACCGACAAACCCGGCATCGCCCTGGAGGAGCACAGCACCACCCGGGTGCTGCGCACCACCGTGCGCGACGCCGCCATCGGCGTCTACCTCAGCTCCGCCGCCCAGGTCCTGCTGGAGGACTGCACCCTGGACAGCACCCGCGGCCACGGACTGGTCCTGGCCGGCGGCACCGACCCCCTGGTACGCCGCTGCCGCACCACCCGCACCAAGGGCCACGGCATCCACGTCACCACCCGCTCCCGCGGCCGCTTCGAGGAGTGCGCGGTCGCCGACGCCCAGGGCACCGGCATCCTCGTCGACGAGTCCGCCAGCCCGGTCCTGACCCGCACCACCGTCACCGACGGCGCCGGCGACGCCGTCGAACTCACCGGCGAGAGCGCCGCCGAGTTCGACCGCCTGGAGGTGCGCGGCGCCGCCGGCACCGGCGTCCTGGTACGCGACGGCGCCAACCCGCTGCTGCGCCGCGTGGACGTCGCCGAGGTCGGCGGCCACGGCGTCGAGGTGCTGCGCGAGGGCCGCGGCCGCCTGGAGTCCTGCCTGCTGGGCACGGGCGGGCGCGCCGCCCTGCGGGTCGCCGACGGCGGCAACACCCAGGTCGGCAACACCACCGTGCGCGGCACCGCCACCGCCGCCGGCGCCGGCGCCTCGGCGGCGGTCAACGGCGTCGAGATCGGCCCCGGCGGCCTCGCCTCGCTGCGCGACTGCGACATCGCCGACTGCGGCGGCGACGGCCTGCTGGTCGAGGACGGCGGCGAACTCACCGCCGCCCGCACCCGCGTCCACGGCAACCGCCGCCACGGCGTCCTGCTCGCCGCCGGGGCCCGGGCCGCGCTGACCGGCTGCGAACTCACCGACAACGCCCACGACGGACTGCGCGTGGACTCCGAGGAGCCGGTGCGCGTCACCGGCTGCACCGTCACCGGCAACCGCGGCTCCGGACTGCGCCAGAGCAGGCCGAGCACCCGCCTGGCCGTCCAGGACCTGACCAGCCGTGACAACGCCCACGCCGACAGCCACGGCAGCGCCGCCGCCCACCCCGGCGCCGGCGCCGCCGCCGGCACCCGCCCCGCCGCCACCCCGCCCGCCCCCGGGGACCCGGACCAGGACGGCCCGGCCAGCGCCGCCGCCCAGGCGCCGTCGTCACCGTCGCCCGAGGGCCCGCAGGCGGCCCTCCAGGCCCTGGTGGGCCTGGAAGGCGTCAAGGAGCAGGTCGCCACCCTGGTCAACCTCAACAAGCTGGCCCGGCGCCGCGAACTCGCCGGCATGCCCGCCCTCCCCATGGGCCGGCACCTGATCTTCGCCGGGCCGCCCGGCACCGGGAAGACCACCGTCGCCCGCCTCTACGGCAGCATCCTGGCCGAACTCGGCGTCCTGCGCAGCGGCCACCTCACCGAGGTCGCCCGCGCCGACCTGGTCGCCTCGATCATCGGCGGCACCGCCATCAAGACCACCGAGGTGTTCACCGAGGCCCTCGGCGGCGTGCTGTTCATCGACGAGGCGTACACCCTGTCCGCCGGAGGCGGCGGCACCGGACCGGACTTCGGCCGCGAGGCGATCGACACCCTGGTCAAGCTGATGGAGGACCACCGCGACGACGTCGTGGTGATCGTCGCCGGCTACTCGGACGAGATGCGCGAGTTCCTCTCCTCCAACCCCGGCCTGGCCTCCCGGTTCAGCCGCACCGTGGAGTTCCGCAACTACTCCGCCCAGGAACTGGTCACCATCGTCGAACGGGCCGCCGCCGCCCACGGCTTCGAGCTCGCCGAGGCCACCGTGGAGGCGCTCGCCACGCACTTCACCCGCATGCCCAAGGGCGCGGACTTCGGCAACGGCCGCGCGGCCCGCAAGGTCTTCGAGGAGATGGTCGACCGCCAGGCCTCCCGGCTCGCGGCCCTGGCCGAGGTCACCGACGCCGACCTGCCGCTGCTGCTGCCCGAGGACCTCGGCGCCGACGCCGCCCGCGCCACCGGCCCCGGCCCGGGCACGGACGGCCGCGGCGAACTCCTGGAGCGGCTGCGCGCGATGGTGGGCCTGAGCGCCGCCAAGGAACAGGTCGAGAACCTGGTCAACCTGATCACCCAGGCCCGCCGCCGCGAGGAGGCCGGCCTGCCCGCCGCCAGGATCAGCCACCACCTCGTCTTCGCCGGCCCGCCCGGCACCGGCAAGACCACCGTCGCCCGCCTCTACGGCGCCCTGCTCGCCGAACTCGGCGTCCTGCCCACCGGCCAGCTCGTCGAGACCGCCCGCGCCGACCTGGTCGGCCGCTACATCGGCCACACCGCCCAGCTCACCAAGGAGGCCTTCGAACGCGCCCGCGGCGGCGTCCTGTTCGTCGACGAGGCCTACACCCTCACCCCGCGCGGCGGCGCCGCCTCCGGCGACTTCGGCCAGGAAGCCGTCGACACCCTGATGAAGCTGATGGAGGACCACCGCGACGAGGTCGTGGTCATCGTGGCCGGCTACCAGGACGAGATGCGCTCCTTCCTCGCCTCCAACCCCGGCCTGGCCTCCCGCTTCCCCCAGCAGATCGCCTTCGACCACTACAGCTCCGACGAACTCGTCACCATCGTCGCCCGCCAGGCCGAGGACGCCGGCTACCTCTGCGCCCCCGAGACCCTCACCGCGCTCGCCGCACTGTGCGAGGCCGTGCCCCGCGACCGCAACTTCGGCAACGGCCGCTTCGCCCGGCAGACCCTGGAGGCGATGATGACCCGTCAGGCCGGGCGACTGGCCCGCCTGGAGATCGGCGACGTGTCCGAACTGAGCCTGCTGCTGCCCCAGGACGTCCCCGCCCTGCTCCAGGCGGGCACGGCGTGAGCACCCGCCGCGCCGCCCGCGCCGCCGCCCTGTGCACCCTCGCCGCCCTGGGCGCCCTGGGCGGCCTCGGCACCGGGGCCCCGCCGGCCGCGGCAGCCGGCCCGGCCGGCAGCGACCCGTCCGCGCTGCCCGTCATCGGCCAGAGCCGCCAGGCCACCCGCCCCGGCGACTGCCTCAAACCCTCCGACAAGGGAACCGACCGCACCCCCTGGGCCCAGACCTTCCTGCGCCCCGAAGCCGCCTGGCCGCTCAGCCGCGGCGCCGGGGTGAGCGTCGCCGTCGTCGGCTCCGGCGTCGACCCCGCCTCCGGGGTCCTGGGCGAACGCCTGCTGCCCGGCCCGCGCGAGTACGGCACCGGCGACTCCACCCGCGACTGCGTCGGCCACGGCACCTTCCTCGCCGGACTGATCGCCGCCCGCCACCAGGACGGCACCGGCTTCGCCGGCATCGCCCCCGAAGCCCGCATCCTCGCCGTCGCCGTCACCGACGACACCGGCAACACCACCCCCGCCCTGCTCGCCAAGGGCATCCGGGACGCCGCCGACGCCGGCGCCCGCATCATCGCCTCCGCACTGCCCCTGCCCGCCGGCGACACCGCCCTCGACGACGCGCTGCGCCACGCCGACACCAAGGGCGTCCTGGTCGTCGCCCCCGCCACCCCCGACCAGGGCGGCGCCAACGCCAACGTGCCCTCCGCCCCGCCCCAGGTCCTCACCGTCGCCGCCCTGGCCCCGGGCGGCGGCGCGGCGGCGACGGGCGCGGACGGGAGCGCGCGGACGGGGACCGGGACGACGGGGACGGGGACGGGGACGAGCGTCGGCATGGCCCCCGCCGGCACCGCCGCCGGTACGGGGGCGGGTACGGGCGCCGCCGGTGCCCGGGTCGACCTGAGCGCCCCGGGCGAGGCCATGATGAGCACCGGACCGGCCGGAAAGGGCTACTTCACCGGCAGCGGCCCCAGCTTCGCCACCGCCGTCGTCGCCGGCACCGCCGCCCTGCTCCTCGGCCAGCACCCCGACCTCGACCCGGCCCACCTGCGCGAGCGCCTCGAAGCCACCGCCTACCACCCCGGCACCGCCCTGCCCGACCCCCGCCTGGGCTACGGCACCGTGGACCCCCTGGCCGCCCTCACCGCCACCGTGCCCCCCACCGCCGTGGCCCTCCCCGCCCCGCGGGCCACCCTCCTGGCACCCCCGCCCCCGGACCCCGCCCCCGGCCGGGCCGCCGCGGTGGCCGTCGCCGTCCTGACCGCCGTCACCCTCACCGTGGGCCTGGCCCTGCTGTGCACCGCCGCCCGCCGCCGCGCCTGGCGCCCGGGCCGCTGGCAGGCCTGACCCGGCACCACCCCGGCCCGCCCTCAGCAGTAGCCGTCCAACCGGGTCGCGCCCTTCGGAGCGAGGCCGGGCCAGGGGCGTCCGGCGCTGTCCGCGGCGGCGCAGCGCAACGCATCGAGGAGGGTGCTTCCCGGGTAGCCCCGGAAGCTCGCGTAGGCGCCGCGGTAGTAGCAGCTCCAGTAGCTCACGACGCGCCGCTGGGTCCGGTCGAAGTAGGCCGGGTTGGCCACGATGAACTCCCCGTAGGCGCGCCGGAGCCGGCTCCCGGGGTCGTCGAGGCCGCGGAGTGCGTCGCGGATGTCGGTCAGGATCTCCACGACGTACTCACCGGCCAGCTGGACGACGAACGGGACGACCCAGTCGTCGCCGGAGCCGACGATCCGCGCCAGGTGGAGCTGGCGGACCCGGCCGTCGTGGTGCCTCGAGTACAAGCAGTGCAGGAGCTGCCGCTGACGCGGTGACAGGTGGGCGACCCGGTCCTGGGGCACCTCGTCGTGGTGGATCCGGCTCGGGATCGAGAGCGTCTCCCCGCGCACCACCACCGCGAAGGGCTCGGAGGGTCGCAGCCGCACGTTCGGCATGACCTCCAGGACCCTGCGGGCGTCACCGGCGAACTCGGCCGGGAACGCGGCGGCCAACGGGCTGTCGGGGTGGCTGAACGGCTCCATCGTCCGAGCATACGTTCGCCCCGGTGGCCCGGGCCCGGCGCTGTTCGCGATCAGGCGCCGGTGGGGCGGATGCCCTCGGCGACGAGCGCGGCGAGTTCGAGGTAGGCGCGGCGGGTGCGCTGGTGGAGCCTGGCGGGGTCGAACGTGCCGCCGAGGGCGAGGTGTTCGTCGAAGGGCAGCACGAGGGCGGCGCGGCAGCGCTGTCCGAAGTGGGTGACCAGGTCGTCCGCGTTGATCGCCCGGCTCTTGGCGCGTACGCCGGAGATCAGGGTGACGCTGCGCCGTGCCAGTTCCTCGTAGCCGTTGGCGCACAGCCAGTCCAGGGTGGTGTCGGCGCCGCTGGCGCCGTCGACGCTGGTGGTGGCGGTGATGACGAGCTGGTCGGCGAGGTCGAGCACGGCGCCCATCGAGCCGTGCAGCAGGCCGGTGCCGCAGTCGGCGAGGACGATCGGGTACTGGCGGGCGAGCAGGTCGACCAGCCGCCGGTAGTCCTCGCCGCCGAAGGTGTCGGCGACGGTGGGGTCGGCGTCGTTGGCCAGGACCTCCAGCCCGCTGGGGGTCAGCGAGGTGAAGCGGCGGATGTCCATGTAGCCGGTGATCGAGGGCGCGGCCGCGAGCAGGTCCTGGACGGTGGCCGGGCTCTCGCGGCGGATGCGCCGGCTCAGGGTGCCGGTGTCCGGGTTGGCGTCGACGGCGACGACCTTGTCGGACCGGGTCTCGGCGAGGACGGAGCCGAGCCCGAGCGTCGCGGAGGTCTTGCCGACGCCGCCCTTGAGGCCGATGACCGCGATCCGGAAGGAGCGGTGCAGCGGGGTGCGGATGACGGCCGCCAGCCGTTCCCGCTCGCGCTGCTCGCCCCGGCCCAGGCCCAGCCCGGCACCCAGCCCGGCGCCCAGCAGCCGGGGGCGCCGGGCCGGGGCCGGCGGGGTGGCGACGGGCGGCGGCGCGGCGACGACGGGCGCGGGCACCGACACCGGCACCGGCACCGGTACCGGTACGGGGGCCGGCAGGGGCGGGGCGTACGGCGGGGGAGGCGGTGCCAGGAGGGCGGGTGCGGCGGGTGCGGCGGGCGTCGCGGGCGCGGTGGGTGCGGGCCGGGCCTGCGGGGGGATGAGCACCGTGCCCAGGGAGTCCAGCGGCCGTCGCCAGTCGGGCTCGGCCGGCCGGGCCGGGGGGAGGAGCCCGTAGTCGGGGGAGAGGTCCCGTTCCGGGCCCCGCCCCAGCCGCCGCACCTGCTCGATGACCATGTGGTCCGCCGCCACGTTCCGCCTCCTGTCGCCACGTCGCCACCCCGCCGGTGCCGTACGTGATCCCCCCACCTGGCACAACGGTCCGGGCTGCCGTGACCGTTCACCGCCGGGCACGCCGGGCACCGCCGGGCACCGCCGGGCACGGCGGGGGCGGCGGGGGCGGCGGGTGCGGCGGGGCGGTCAGGGCAGCGGGAGTTCTCCGGCGGCCGCCACCAGGGCGGGCAGCTCGCGCATGTCGTCGAAGGTGCGGGTGCCGGGGCCGGTCAGCCAGTGGGCGGGGGTGAGGCCGCCGTGGAAGCCCAGCGAGCGCATCCCGGCCGCGCGGGCGGCGGCGACCCCGTACTTGCTGTCCTCCACCACGAGGCAGGCCCCGGGCGCGACGCCCATGGTGGCGGCGGCGTGCAGGAACAGGTCGGGGGCGGGCTTGCCGTGCGCGACGTCCTCGGCGCTGAACACCCGCCCCTCGAAGCGCGCCAGCAGCCCGGTCCGCCCCAGGGTGCGGCGCAGCCGGCCGTGACCGGAGGAGGAGGCCACGCAGTCCCGCACCCCGGCCCGCGCCAGCTGCGCCAGTGCCTCCACCACCCCGTCCACGGGGGCGAGTTCGGCGGCGAACGCCTCGTCGTACAGGTGCTGGAAGGCCTCCTCCCAGCCGGGCTCCAGCGGCACGCTCGCGTGCGCCTGCAGCTCGGCGCTCATGTAGGCGTGGCTGCGGCCGACGAAGCGCTCCACGATCTCCGTCTCGGACAGCGGCCAGCCGACCGCCGCGCACACCTGCGCGTCGATCCGCACCGCCAGGCGCTCGCTGTCCAGCAGGACGCCGTCGCAGTCGAAGATCACCAGTTCGATGGCTGTGGGCATGGCCGTCACCCTAGGGCACCGGAGCTCGTCGGGGTTCACCGGCGAGCGCCGCCCGGTGCGGGGCGGGCCGGTGGGCTCACCGCGCCTCGGCGAGGGCGTCCAGGTGCCCGGCCCAGCGCACCAGCAGGCTCGTCAGGGTGGTGAACTCCTGCGGCGTCAGACAGGCCGCCAGCCGCTCCCGCAACCCGGCGACCTGCGCGGCGACGCGCCGGTGCGCGGTACGGCCCTGCCCGGTGAGGGCGGCGCGCCCGTCCGCGTCCAGGGCGACCCAGCCGCGGGCGGCGAGCCCCTCCACGTACGGGCGCACGGTCGGCTCCTCGGGGCAGAGGAAGGCGGCCAGCGCCGCGTCGAGGGCGGCGGTGTCCGTCGGCCCGTGGGAGAGGGTGTTGAGCACCTGCCAGTCGCGCCGGCTCAGCGCGTCGGCGGCGAACAGGCGCGCCATGGACTGCTCGATGGCGCCGTCGATGTGGCGCAGCCAGTACCCGAGCGGGCGCTGCCCGGGCACCTCGGGCAGGCCGGCGGCGGGCGCGTCCGCGGGTGTGGCGGCGGGTGTGGTGGTTTCGGGCATAACAGGTCCCCCCTGATGCATGTCCTTTGACAAAAGTTGTAACCTAGCATGCATGTCTGAGCGGGAGAGGAAGTACCAGGAAACCGGGCCGGACACCGCCGTTGAGGACGCGAATGCCGCCGAGGACGCGTCCGCCGCCGCCGTCGAACGCGCCATGGTCGCCATCCGCCACAGCCAGACCCGCCGTTCGCTGGGCCGCATCGCCCGGCCCGAGGGCGCCGGCGCGATCGACCCCACCCTGTTCGGCGTCCTGGACGCCGTCGAGGCCCACCCCGGCCCGTGCGCCGTCACCGACGTCGCCGCCGCCCTGGGCGTCGACCAGCCCCGGGCCAGCCGCCTGGTGCTGCGCACTGTCGAGCAGGGCTGGCTGGAACGCGGCAGCGACCCGCGCGACGCCCGCCGCACCCTGCTCGCCCTCACCCCCGCCGGACGCGCGCAGGTGGAGGCCGCCCACCGGCTGCGCCGCGTGGTCTTCGCCCAGGCCATGGCCGGCTGGAGCGAGAGCGACCGCACCGCGTTCGCCCGCCTGATCACCGCCTTCGTCGCCGACTTCGCCCGCACCGTCGCCGACCGGGCGTGAACCGGTGAACCGGTGAACCGGTGAAGCGGGGGCCCCGGTTCACCGGCCCCGGTGGTGGTCCTCAGTGGTGGTCCTCAGTGGTCCTGGGTCAGCAGCACCGGCAGTGACCGGTGTCCGTTGGAGATCAGCGAGTCCACCGGCTCCAGCTCCGCCCCCGGCAGCAGCGCCAGCCGCGGGAAGCGCTCGAACAGCGCCCGCAGCGCGGTGCGGGCCTCCAGCCGGGCCAGTGGCGCGCCCAGGCAGAAGTGCGGGCCGTGCCCGAAGGCCAGGTGGTCCTTCACCGGCCGCGTCACGTCGAACACCGCCCCGTCCGCGCCGTAGCGCGCGGGGTGGCGTCCGGCGGCCGCGTAGGCGGCCAGGATCGCCTCGCCCCGGCGGATCGTCACCCCGCCGGGCAGGGCGATGTCCTCGACGGCGTAGCGCAGCGGCAGGTGCGCCACCGGGGCGTCGTGGCGCAGCGACTCCTCGACCACGTCCTCCCAGCCGGCCTTGCCCGCGCGCACCAGGTCCAGCTGTTCGGGGTGGGTGAGCAGCAGCGTGATCGCGTTGTCGACGAGGTTGACCGTGGTCTCGTAACCGGCCGAGACGATCAGCAGCAGGGTGTCGCGCAGTTCCTCCTCGCTCAGCGCGCCGCCGTCGCCCTCGGTGTCGCGCACGGCGATCAGGGCCGAGGTCAGGTCCTCGCCCGGGCGCGCCCGTTTGGCGGCGATCAGCTGGTCGAGCATGCCGTAGAACGCGGCGGCGTTGGCCGCGGCCTCCTGCGGGGTGAGGGTGGTGGCGAAGACCCGGTCGACGTGGTGGCGGAAGCGCTCGCGCAGGGTGTCGGGCAGGCCGAGCAGGTGGGCGATGACCCGGATCGGCAGCGGGTGGGCCAGGCGCTCGCGCAGGTCCACCGCGGTGCCCGGCGGGGTGAGGGCGATGGCGTTCAGCAGTTCGCCGGTCAACTCCTCGATGCGGTCGGCCAGTTCGGCGACCTGGCGGGTGCTGAACGCGGCGCCGGTCAGCCGGCGCAGCCGGCGGTGGTCGGCGCCGTGCGCGGTGAACATGTTGCGGGCGCTCACCCACAGGGCCAGCGGCCAGTCGGGCACCAGGCGCTCGAAGTCCGGCCAGTGCAGGAGAGGGTCCTTGGACACCCGCGGGTCCTTGAGCAGCTCCTCCAGCAGCGCCGGGTCGGCGACCGCCCAGGCCGGCACGCCGAGGATGTCCACCGGGGTGGCGGGCCCGCGCGCGAACAGCTCCGCGCTCTCGGCGTCACGGGCCCGGCCGGTGGGGTCCAGGACGAGGCGGTGCTCCACCGGGCAAGCGGCCGGCCGGTTCAACTCGTCGTCCACGACGGCTCCTTCACGCGGGTTCGAGGGTTCATGCGGTGTGTCCGCCACGAGGATGGCCCTCCCGGGCGCCGCCGTCGAGACCGCCCCCGCCACCCGTCCCGCCGCCGCCCGCCCCGCCCGCGCCCGGTCACAGTCCGGTGGCCAGCCAGAGGGTCGCGGCCGCGGCGAGGGCGAGGGCGGCGTTGAGGGCGATCCGGCGGTCCCCGCCCGTCAGGTGCACGGGGATCGCGCCGGCCTGGAGGAGGAGGAACCCGGCGGCCGCGGCCGCCGCCAGCACGACGGCGACACCGGTCAGCGGCGGCAGGACCAGGCCGGCCGCGCCGAGGACCTCGACCGCCCCCAGCGCCCTGAGGGCGGGCAGCGGGACGCGGTCGACCCAGGCCATCATCGGCCGCAGCCGGTCACGGCCGCGGACCACTTTCAGCGTGCCCGCGTAGGAGTAGAAGAGCGCGAGCGGTCCCGCGACGATCCAGTAGGCGGCGTTCATGGTTCCCGTTCAGGAGGCGTCGGCGGCGGATGCGGTGGCAGGTGCGGTGGCAGGTGCGGCGGTGGGCCCGGCGGCCGCCTCGGTGGCGGGCTCGGTCGCGTAGCGGCTCATCGCCTCCGCGTTGACCGCCGGTGTCAGCGCCCGGCCGCCGGTGAGCGCCTCCTGGAGGTCGCGGAAGTACTGCACGTACAGGTCGGGGGTGAAGGTGCTGAGCATGACGGCGGGTTCGTCGCCCACGTTGGCGAAGGTGTGCGGCACACCGGGCGGGACCAGGACGAACGTGCCCGCCACGACGTCGTGCTCCCGCTCCCCGACGGTGAACCGCAAGGCGCCGGACAGGACGTAGAAGCCCTCGTCGTGCAGCCCGTGGCGGTGCTGCGGCGGCCCCTGGGTGTGCGGGGCGAGGACGGACTCGGCGATCGCGAGGCGGTGCCCGGTGCGGCTGCCGTCCTCCAGGACGCGCATGCGCGTGGTGCCCAGGACGATCGTCTCGCCGTCACCGGGGCCCACCACCGACACGGCGGGAGCGGTCTGCGGCGCGCGGGACTTCACTTCTTCGGTCATGTCCACCAGTGCACTGCCGCCGGACGCACCGCGTCCAAGACCCGTCCCGCCACCCCGATACCCGGCGGGTATCGTCGCAGCGTGGAGCTACGCACCCTGCGCTACTTCGTGGCCGTCGCCGAGGAACTCCACTTCGGCCGGGCCGCCACCCGACTGCACATGAGCCAGCCGCCGCTGAGCCGGGCGATCAAGCAGCTGGAGGCCGACCTCGGCGCCCTGCTGCTCACCCGCTCGCCCACCGGCGTCGCCCTCACCCCGGCCGGCGCCGTCCTGCTCGACGAGGCGCGGGCCCTGCTGGAGCGTGCCGACCGCGCCCGGGCCCGCGTGGGCTCGGCCGCCGGCACCGCGACCCTCACCATCGGCATCCTGGGCGACAGCACCGACCCGGCCGTGGGCAGACTCGCCGCCGCCTACCGCCGCGACCACCCCGGCATCGACATCCGCATCCGCGACACCGACCTCACCGACCCCACCTGCGGACTGCGCGCCGGCCTGGTCGACGTCGCACTGACCAGGGCACCCTTCGACGGGACCGCCCTGACCGCACGGGCCCTGCGCACCGACCCGGTCGGCGTGGTCCTGCGCGCCGACGACCCGCTGGCCCGCCGCGACGGGCTGCGCCTGGCCGAACTGGACAGCCGCCGCTGGTTCCAGTTCCCGCAGGGCACCGACCCCCTCTGGCAGTCGTACTGGAACGGCGGCCGCCCGCGCCAGGGCCCGGTGGTGCGCGCCGTCCAGGAATGCCTGCAGACCGTGCTGTGGAACGGCACGGTCGGCCTGACCCCGCTCACCCCGCTCGGACACGACCTGCCCCCGGGGCTGGCCGTGGTGCCGCTGGTCGACATGGCGCCGAGCCGGGTGGTGGCGGTGTGGAACGAGGGCGACCCCAACCCGCTGATCCGCTCCTTCGTCCAGGCCGCGACGGCCTCCTACCGCCGCTGAGCGGCTCCCCGCCGCCGGTCGTCGGCACCGGGGCCTAGCCTTGCGGCCGTGACCGAGACCGTGACCGTGACCGAGACAGTGACCCAGACCGACGCCGATGCCGACGCCGATGCCGACGCCGACGCCGACGCCGGATCCGCCCCCGCGTACCTCGCCCGCGTCGACGAACTCCTCGCCGACCCGCGGCCCTTCCCGTCCGAGGAGAGCGACCACTGCGCCGGGTACTGCGGCCCGGGCTGGTGGGTCGAGGAACTGAGCGTCAGCCGCGACTTCTGGGACGGCGACGACCGGGCCCGTGAGCGGGAGTACGAGCTGGCCGAGGCCCGACTCGGCGCCCTGGCCGGGGTGTTCACGGCCCGCTGGGGAGGATCGTACGAGATCGACCTGTGGCCCCACCTGCGGGCGAGTCTGGAGGGGGAGGACCTCGGCGGCCACCGCCCCGCACCGGTGGTCGACCTGCTCTGCCAGTCGGTGGTCGTGCTGCACGTGTGGCCGCTGCCCGGCGGCGGGCGCTGGCTCGGGCTGGGCCTGGGGCAGCAGGACAAGGAACTGCCGGTGGTCCTGTACGCCGCCCTCGCCGACGGCCCCGCCCCCTTGCCCGCCGCACCCGCCCCGGGCCCCCTCGCGTAGCGGGGCCGTCGGGCGGCGCGGGGAGGCCGCCGGGCCCGGGCCCCTGCCCGCGGCCCGAACGCCCCCTGCCCGGGCCGGCGTCAACCAGCCAGTGCCAGGCGCCAGTTGTTGGAGCGGATGGGGTGGCCCGGCGGGTACTCGAAGGCCACCTCGCCGACCAGCTCGAACCCCGCCCGCCGGCACACCGCGTTGGAGGCGGCGTGCCGCACCGACGGGAACGCGTGCAGCCACCGCGGCCCGCCCGCGTGGGCGGCCCGCCGCGCGCACAGCAGCAGCGCCCGCACCGCCAGCCCCCGGCCCTGGAACTGCGGCAGCACCGCGTACCCCGTCTCGTACACCTCCCCGCCCTCGAAGGCGTGCGGCCAGTACCCCACCGACCCGGCCACCTGGCCGTCGAGCAGCAGCAGGAACATCTGCCCCTCGCCCAGCGCCAGGTACCGCGCGTGCCGCTGCCGGACCTGCTCCTCGCTCTCCACCCCGCCCAGGTGCTCGGTCAGTTCGGGCGTGTTCTGGCGTCGCAGCACCTCCAGGCCGCGTTCGGACCAGGGTGCGAGCGTGAGGCAGCCGAGGGCCTCGTCGGGGGCGGTGTCGTCGGTCATGCCCCGCACGCTAGCGCGAGGGTCCGACACCGCCCGCCCCGCCCGCGCCCGCCCACCGGCACCGGCCCGCTCGGCAGGGGCCTCACCCGGCGACGGGCCCGCGGGCAACCGGTGTTCGGGCCGCCGACGCGGGTCAGCCGAGGACGAGGCGCAGGACCTGGTTGTGGATGAAGAAGCCGCCGGCCTGGCCGGGGATCGGCTGGAGGAGGAAGGTCTCGGCGAACTGGATCGGCTTGTCGTAGGCGTTGTCCAGGGCGGCGACGGCGACCTCCCCGAGTGACCCCCGGAGGGAGGGCGACGCTTCGGAGGGGAACGAATTCCGACAATGGTCGAACAAGCGCACGTCCGGTGTTCTAGTGTCGGACCCGACCAAACGGGTGAACGAATGAACGAACGAATGTCGGAGGATCCCGTGCTCAAGCGCATCGTCGTCGGTACCGCCGCTGCCGCCCTGCTCGCCCTCGGCAGCACCCCGGCCTTTGCCGACACCTCGTGGGGCGGCGTCGCCCCCGCCGGCGCGACCGCCCCGGCCGACACCTCCCGGGGCTCCGACGTCCTGGCCGACAGCTACTGGGGCCTCGCCCCCGCCGACAGCTACTGGGGTGACGCCCCCGCCGACAGCCACTGGGGCCACGCCACCCCCGCCGACAGCTGACACCCGCCACCGGACCCACCCCCCGCCCCGCCCGCAGGGGCGGACAACGGACCCGCAGCCTCCCACGCCCCTCGCGCGGGAGGCTGCGCCGCGCACCGGCGGGGCGGGGCACCGGTGGTGACCGCCGCGGCGTGCGCCGGGGGTGCCCCCCTTGCGCTCTTCCGCAGGTGCCGCCGGGTCCACCACTCTGGGCGCGGACCGTCCACGGGGGCACCGGCGGTTCTCGTACGGGCCGTCAGGCCCCGAACCGGTCGGGAGTGCGGAAGGCGTATGCCCCAGGACGTCGAGTTCACGGTGCCCCTCGAAAGCAGGGTCAGCCCCGACCTGCCCCGCGCCCGCCGCCACCACCTGGCCTGGGTACGGGACTCGGGCCTGCTCCGCGACGAGGACGCGCTGCGCCGCTACGCCTCCTCCCGGGTGGCCGACAGCGCCGCGTACGGCTTCCCGTACGCCGCCGGCGCCGACCTCGACCTCTGCTTCGACCTGCTCGGCTGGCTCTACCTCCTCGACAACCACTTCGACGACCGCCTCGACGACAGGTCGGGCGCACGGCCCACCGCCGCCGCCCGCACCGAGGACGCCGTCGCCCTGTGCCAGGACCTGGTGGACCACCTGCGCTACGGGACCCGCCCCGGCGCGGGGGCCGCCCCCGCCGTGGCCGCCTTCGCCGACTGCTGGCAGCGGATGGGCCAGGGCATGTCCGAGGAGTGGCGCCGGCGCACCGCCCACGACTGGGTCGACTACCTGGCCGGCTGGCCCACCAAGATCGCCGACCGCGTCCTGGGCGTCCTGCCCGACCCCGCCGCCCACCTGCGCGCCCGCCGCCGCACGATCGGCCTGCGCCCGCTGCTCGCCCTCGCCGAGCGGGCCGGCCACTACGAGGTCCCGCTGCCGGCCTGGTGCTCCAGCCACCTGGAGGGCATGCGGATCGCCGCCTGCGACGCGATCATCGCCATGAACGAGGTCCACGCCCTGGAGCGGGACGAGGCGGGCGGGCGCCCCAACCTCGTGCTGAGCCTGATGCGCCACCAGGGCCGGGCCCGCCCCGAGGCCCTGCGCGAGGTCGGCGGCACGGCCCGCCGCTCCGTCGAGACCTTCCTCCAACTGCGCTCCGGCCTCGCGCAGTTGGAACGCGACCTGGGCGGCTGCGTACCCGAACTGGCCCGCTACGCCGACGCCCACGCCGCCTGGATCCGCGGCTACCACGACTGGGGGCGCACGGCCCCCTGCTACGAGGACGTACGGCGTCCGGGCTGAGGTGCCGTGGGCCGCGGGCGGCCCCTATCATGGGCGCGCTTCGCTTGATGATCACCGCTCCTGGGGGACTGTTGATGACCGGTACCGTCGTCGTGCACGCCGAATCGCCGGTGTTCGGCCTGACGAGGCACACCTTCGGCGTGGTGGTTGACGGGGTGCGGGTCGGCGCGGTCAGGCAGGGCGACACCGCCCGCTTCCCGGTGCAGGCCGGAGCCCGCGCCGTGCGGCTCGCCACCCGGGACCTCAGTCGCTCCAACACGGTGACCGTGGAGGTCGGCGAGGACCGGGAGTTCCTGGTCGCGGGCCGCGGCACCGGCCTCGGATTCGCCGTCCTGGTGCCGGCGCTGGCCCCGTTCGCGATGGTCCCCTGGCCCTACGTAGTCGCGGTCATCCTGCTGATGGGTGTGACGCTGTGGACCGTCCCCGGACTGCTGTTCCGGGTGCGGGCCGTGGGTGACTCCTACCTCCCGGCCGTCCACGGCGACGAGTCCGCCGGGCCCGCCGAGGAGGAGAGCGTCGGCAACGGCCTGTGGTGGGAGTCGGACCCGGCCCTGGCCAAGCGCCTGCGCAAGTCCGCCGGTTCCTGAGGCCCCCGGGGCCGACGGCTGCTTCGGCCCCCGCCGTTGTGGACAGAACCCTTGGAGGAAAAGGGTGTTGACGCTTCCATGAGAGCGGGGGAGGGGCGGGGGCCCAGTGCCCCGGCCTGGCGGGGAGCGCACAACGCGATATACCGTATCGCGATATAGCGTAAGTTGCCGTCCGCGTGCCGCTCACCCCGGTGCGAGGACCTTCACCGAATTCAGGACGGGGACCGGAAACCATGCCTGGAGAGACCTCACCCTCCCCGCACAACGTCCTGCAGAGCGCCCCGCCCGCCCCGCCCGCGCTGCGGGCCTCGCACGCCGACCGGGACCGCGTGGTCGCCGCCCTGGGCGTGGCCGCGGGCGACGGCCGGCTGAGCGCCGAGGAGCTGGACGAGCGGGTGGAGGCCGCCCTGTCGGCCCGCACCGTCGCCGAACTGGCCGAGCTGACCGCCGACCTGCCGCCGGTGTCGGTCTCGGCCACCGGGGTGGTCGCCGAGGGCCGGGACGTCCTGCGGATCGAGCAGAAGTTCAGCAGGACCGAGCGGGTGGGCGCCTGGGTGCTGCCGCGCCGCCTGGAGATCGCCGCCGAGTGGTGCCACGTGAAGCTGGACTTCACCCAGGCGCGGCTCACCCACGACGTCCTGGAGATCGACGTCGACATGCAGGGCGGCAACCTGACGCTGATCGTCGGCCCGGGGATCGTCGTCGACCCCTACGGTCTGAGCCTGGAGTTCTCCAAGGTGAAGGGCCACCAGGACCCGGACCCGGGCACCCCCGTCAGGCTGCGGATCGAGCTGATCGGCAGGAAGAGCTTCGGCCGGGTCACCGTGCGCCACCCCCGCCGCCTGCGGGCCCGGCGCGGCGCCCTGCCCGCCGGAGGCTGACCCGCCCCGCCCGCCGGGCACCGGGGCCCGGCCCCCGCCCGGTCAGTCCTCGCCGCCCTTGCCCCGCTTGCTCCGGCCGGTGGAGCCGCGCCCGGTGCCCCCGGCCCGCTTCCCGCCCGCCGGGGCCGCCGCCTCCTTGGCGTCGACGGCGCCCCGCAGCCGCGCCTGCGCCCCGGTGATCCGCTCGGCGAGGGCCTGGTCGGGGTGGGCGGTGACGGCGGGCGTGGCGGCGGCCCGCCCGAGCGCGGTCACCGAGTTCTCCAGGTACGCCTTCCAGTACTCGACGTGCCGGTCGGTGACGGCCGCCTGGCCGAGGTTGGCGGACAGCGCGTCCGCGTACTCCACGAGGTAGTCGACGGTCTCTTTGAGGTAGCCGGCGTCGATCCCGGTGCGGCCCGCGTGCTCCAGCTCCCACACGTGGGTCTCGATCTCCCGCATCGGCTGCTGGAGCAGGGTGAAGGTCGCCTGCCCGATGTCGCTCATCACGTCCATGTAGACGTGGGGGTCGGCGCCGTCGGCGGCGTCCTCGTCGGGCATCAGCATCGCCTGGGCGGCGTGGATCAGCTCGTGGCGCAGCGTGCTGTGGATGACGGCGGGCCCGTAGTCGTCGAAGAGGTTGCGGTACAGCGACATGGTGACCTTGTCGCCCGAAGTGCCGGTGCTGGTCAGGGCCATGGGCTTGCCCGCGCCCTGGCGGGAGTGCTTGTAGCCGAGGACGAGGTTGCCCTCGTCCTCCACGGCTCCCGGCAGCTTGTCGAGGACGTAGCGCAGCAGCGTGTCCAGGGCCGCCTGGCGTACGGCCTTCGCGCCCGTCCCGGTCTCGGCCTTCGCCTGCTCCAGCTGGGCGACCAGGGCGGCGGGCAGTTCGGGGACCGCCGCTGACGCCTCGTCGGCCTCGGGCAGGTCGTCGGAGGCGGTGCGCTGGAGCGCGCCGCCAGCACCGGGGCGGGGCGTGCGCTGCTCCACCGCGGCCGCCTCGGGGGCGGGCCCGGACATGACCCGGCGGGCGGTGGCCTCCGCCTCGCGCTCGAAGCGGTCCGAGGGGTCGCTGACCCGCAGTCCGGTGCCGGTGTCGGTGCCGGCCACGGGGCCGTGCCGCTGCTGGATGACGTGGGTCAGCTCGTGGGCGAGGGTGTGCTTGTCGGCGCCGCCCTCCCCGATGACGACGTGGTGGCCGGAGGTGTACGCGCGGGCGCCGACCTCGGCCGCGGACGCGCGGGCCGCCGCCCCCTCGTGGAGGCGGACGTTCGAGAAGTCGGCGCCCAGGCGGGCCTCCATCTCGGCGCGGGTCGCCTCCTCCAGCGGGCGGCCCGCGCTGCGCAGCACGCCGTCGACGGCGGAGCGCTGCACCATCCGGACCACGGCGGCGTTGCCCGCGCTGGCCTGGAGGGCGAGCAGCCGTGGGGCGGGCCCGCGCCCGGGGCGGGCGGTGCGGTCGGCGCCCGCCTCCCGGGTGCCCGGCTGCCGGCCGCCCTGCTGCCGTTCGCCGTCGTGTGTGCGCATGGGTGTGTCCCCCCGGGGTGTCCGCTGGCCTTCCATGGTCATCCGGCGGCGCGGTGCGGCGGAAGGGCCGCGGGGGCAGTGCTGCGTGCCCGTACGGGCAGTTCGCAGGGGGTGCGGCACCGCCCGGCGCGCCCTGCGAGGATCACCGGCATGACGCCACCGCCGCCCACCGGCCCCGAAACCCCCGGCACCCCTGACGACCTGTTCGCCGCGCTCGGCCAACCCGTCCTGGCCGTCCCGGACCGGCGGCGCGCCCTGCTCGCCGTCGCCGGGGCGTGCGGGGACGACGAGGACGGGAGGGTCGGCGTCTTCGACGTCAGCGGCGGCCCCCGGCGCCGTCTGCTGATCGACACGGGCTTCCCCGTGCACGCGATGGCCTTCCACCCGGCCCGCCCCCTGCTGGCCGTGGGCACCGGGGACTACGACGGCGGCTACCACTTCGAGGGGGAGCTGCTGCTCGTGCACCTGGAGAGCGGCGTCGTCCGTTCGCTGATCGAGGGCGGCGCCGGGCGCCAGGTCCTCGCCTTGGAGTGGCTGGATCACCAGGACCTGCGGGTCGTGGTGGCGCCGCACCACGACTGGGAGGACGAGGCGGCCCACGGGGAGGGGCACGTCGCCGTCGTCCGCCGCCCCGACTGGACGAGGGTCGGCGCGAAGTCGCTGACCCTCGGCGACCTGACCGGCCCCCGGGTGCCCGCGCCCCGCCCCGACCACCGGGAGGCCGCCCGCCGCACCGTCGCCCGCCTGACGGCGCCCCGGGCCCGCCGCCACCACGCCAGCGGCCGCGGCGCCTGAACACCCTGCCGGGAGTGGGAAGTCGACGGGGCCGACTTCCCACTGCGCGGGCCCGTTTCGCCGTTCCCGCCCGGCCGGTGGCCGTCCTCGTGGATCATGGCGGGCGCGGCGCCCGACCCGGGCGCCGTGTTCCGACGTCCACGATGAGGGGGCCTCATGGGGTCCGGTGCTTTCGCCGATTTCTCCGGCACGTACGAGTTGACCGGCGGCGAGCGGTACGAGGCGTACCTGGAGTCGATCGGGGTCGCCGCCGCCGACCGGGAGGCCATGGCCTCGGCGCAGCAGACGGTGACGGTCAAGCAGGAGGGCGACCACTACACGCTGACCACCACCACCCCCGCCAGGACGACCGTCCTGCGGTTCACCCTCGGCCAGGAGTACGTCGCCACCTACGACGACGGCCGCCAGGTCAAGGGGATCGCCCGCCGCGACGGGAACTTCGTCCAGCAGCGGCTCAAGGTGGGCGGCAGCTACGAGACCACCGTCGTCAGCGTCATCGGCGACGCGGGCTTCGAGGTGATGTTCAAGGGCGTCGGCGTCGACGCCAAGCGCAGCTACCGGCGGCTCGCCTGACCCGCGGCGTGATGCCGCGGGCCGGCCGGGGCGAGCGGGGCGAGTGGCGCGAGCGGGCCGGTCAGGACAGCTGGTCGAGGATCCAGTCCACGAGGACGCCGGAGACGTGGCTGTGCTCGGTGTTGTCGCTGTCGAAGGCGACGTCGTCCAGGTGGAAGCGGTCGGGGCCCTGGTCGAGGAGGTTGAGGTTCGGGTCGACGTCCCAGGCGATCGGGTCGTAGACGAGGGCGGAGGCGCTGACCGCCGGGACGAAGGCGCCGCTGCGGTGGTCCTCGCTGATCTTCGCCTTGATGGCGTCGGCGACCTTGCCGAAGGAGTCCAGGGTGCCGCCGGGCACCCCGTCCAGGGCCGGGACCTCGGTGGTGGTGGAGCGGCGCAGCGACAGGCCGGCGTGCATGCCGCCGATCCGCTGCCCGGTGCCCCGGTCGGGCTGGAAGCGGGCGGTGGCGCTGGCGACCAGGGCCTGCCAGTCGAAGGCGATCTCGCCGGCGGGCAGCGGGCGCCCGGTGCCGTCGCCGCGGCCGTTGGCGACGCCGAGCAGGCGCGGGCGGCGCGGGAAGTCGCCGAGGTCGGCGAGCTCCTTCACGAAGGCGGTGCGCAGTTCGCTGGCGGTGGCGACCTCGCCCGAGTACTTGGCGTCCGGGACCCAGGCCCAGAGCAACTGCTGGGCGGCGGGGCTGCGGATCAGGTCGGCCTGGGAGGGCTGCCCGGGCCCGGGGGGCGTGAGCTTCTCGAAGAAGTACGCCATCTGCTGGAGGATCAGCGGGATCCAGGCGCCGTTGTGGGGGGAGTCCCAGGACAGGTAGGTGGCGGTCTCGTGCTCGAAGTCGTCGTTCTCCAGCTTGGCGAGCGCGTAGCGGGTGATGATGCCGCCCATGCTGACGCCGCCGACGGTCAGCGGTTGCCCGCCGACGCGTTCGGCGATGGCGCGCCGGATCGCCTGGATCGCGACGTCGGCGTTGTGCTGGAGGTGGGTGTGGCGCTCGTCGAAGCCGATCAGGACGACGTCGTGGCCGCGGGTGAGGAGCTGGTCGAGGAAGCCCGGACGGCCGTTCTCGTACGGGGCGTTGAAGTGGTTGAACAGGGCGGGCAGGTCGCTGGGGCCATAGTTGAAGCCGTCGGCGAACAGGAACGGCTTCGCCAGGTGGGTGCGGCCGTGGCCGTAGTAGACGGCCGCGGTGCCGCTGGCCCGCTCGCCCGGTAGCTCCCAGGTCGCGTCGGGCACGCGCACCCCCGGCAGGCCGATGTCGGTGGTGAAGAAGATGTCGGAGGCGATGGTCGCCGCGACTTCGGCGAGTTCCTCCGGGGTGAGGTCCGTCCCGGTGGTGGCGAGGGTGGTGGAGACGTCGATACGGGGGGTCACGGCCATGGTGTACCGCCTCGGTCGGGGATTGGTTCGTAGCCGACCGTAATGGGTCGGTCACTCACCGCACCAGCTGCTGACCGCTATTGGCCGAAAGTGACCGGAACGGACCGCTCGCGGGACTCGCCACCCCGGGACGGCCGTGGTCAGACCAGGAGCAGCGTCTTGCCCAGGGCCGTGCGGCCCTCGATCGCGGCGTGCGCGTCCGCGGCCCGCTCCAGCGGGAAGGTCTGCCCGATCACCGGCCGCACCCGGCCCGCGACCGCCTGTGCCATCACCTGCTCCAGCCACGGCCGCATCCGCGCCCGGAAGGAGAACAGCTGCTCGATCCCGATCACCTCCACCCCATGCTGCTGCGCCTCCTCGGGTGTGATCGCCGTGAGGTGGCCGCTGGAGGCGCCGTGCACGGAGAAGCGGCCGTGGCGGGCCGTCACCTCGAAGGCGGCGCGGCCGATCTCCCCGCCCACGCCGTCGAACACGACGTCGACGCCCGCGCCGCCGGTCACCCGCAGGACCTGCTCGGTCCAGTCCGGGGCGGAGTAGTCGAACGCGGCCTCGGCGCCCAGGCCGCGGACCAGGTCGAGCTTGCGCTCCCCGCGGGCCAGGCCGATGACCCGGGCCCCGGCGGACCGTGCCAACTGCACCAGCAGGCTGCCGAGTCCGCCGGCCGCCGCCTCGACCAGCACCCACTGCCCGGGGGTGATCCGGGCCCCCTCGACCAGGCCCGTCGCGGTGGCGCCGTCGCTGTGCAGGGCCGCCGCCTCGGGCAGGCCCAGTCCCTCGGGGACCGCGACCAGGCTCCCCGCGTCGGCCGCCACCCGCTCGGCGAAGGCGCCCGTCGACCCGGCGTCGGCCAGCACCGACCGGCCGGTCCAGCCCGGATCCACGCCGTCCCCGACGGCGGTCACCCGGCCGGCCACCATGCCGCCCGGCACGTAGGGGAGTTCGGGCCTGGGGTGCCACGGGTCGACGCCGCGGCGGATCTGCGTCTCGACGAAGGTGATGCCGATGACGGAGACGTCGACCAGCACCTGCCCCGGCCCGGGAGCGGGTTCCGGTGCCTCGCTCGGGACGAGAACCTCGGGGCCCCCGAAACGCACTGCCTGTACGGTCCGCATGCTGATCACATTCCTGTCCGGTGACTGCTCTGGGTGACTGCGACGTCGACACCGTGGATTCTTCGACCTCAAGCGAGGTTGAGGTCAAGTGCGCTGAGGGGCGGATCAGGAAGTCGGCGGGGTCGACTTCCTGTGCGTCCACCGGGGTCGGACGGTAGTGCGTGAGCAGGCCGGTCGGTTCGAGGTCACCGACTTCCCCTCTCGCCGACGCCGAGGCGGCCGCTGCTCGGGTCTGGTCGGGCCCCGTGGGGGTGCGTTCTACTGGGGTCTCGTAGGGGGAGGGGAGTCCGGATGGCGGAAACGCCGGAGCGGTGGATGGGCGCGTCCGAGGTGGTCAGGATCTGGCACGTCCGCCGTGACTACCTCGGCAAGGTCGCGCGGCTCTGCGAGGTTCCGGTCCGCAGCCACGTCGGTGAGAGCAGGGGGACGTACGGCTCTGCGCCGGGCTGGTCCACCTACCGGGCCGAGGATATGCGCCGGGCGGCGCCCGACATCGTCGAGGGTCGGATCGACATTCCCCCGCTGTGGCGGACCGACACCCGGGAGGGCCGACGGGCGCAGTTCTGGGAGGACCTCCGGCTCACACTGACCTGCCTCGTCCCGGTGGCGTTCATCCTGTTCTGCTTCGTCATGGCGATCGTGTCGGCGATCTGGCATTAAGAGCCAGTCCGCTCCTGGCCGGCACGCAAGTTGACTGGCTATCGCGTCAGTCAGGTCCCACTCCCGCCGCCCCGGGAGCCGGGGCGGCGAGCCTGGCACTGCGGTCAGCGGGTGTCGAGTTCGCCGGTGCGGACGGCGGTGATGAAGGCCTGCCAGGCGGTGGCGGAGAAGACCAGGGCGGGGCCGGAGGGGTCCTTGGAGTCGCGGACTGGCGTGACGTCGGCGAAGCCGTCGGCAACCTCGACGCAGTTCGCGCCGCCCCCGCCGCTGTACGAGCTCTTGCGCCAGGCGGTGGGGGAGTTGACGTTCATCACGGTTCCTCCTGGGTGGAGTGGGAAGTCGGCGGGGCCGACTTCCTGCGTGTGACTGGGGAGTTGAACCGGCAAAGACGGCCTTCCGCCCAGGCCCCTCCGGGGTGGCAGGTCAGCGGGCGTCGAGTTCGCCGGTGCGGACGGCGGTGATGAAGGACTGCCAGGCGGCGGTGGAGAAGACCAAGGCGGGGCCGGAGGGGTCCTTGGAGTCGCGGACGGGCTGGGCGCCGGTGAAGCCGTCGGCAACCTCGACGCATTGCCCGCCGTTTGCTCCGCTGTACGAACTCTTCCGCCAGGAAGCGCCAGTCAGGTCGACATCCACTCCAAGTCCCTCCTCGTTGCACGCATGAAAGTTCGCGATTCGGCCTGGCCGAGGGCGTCGATCGCAAGCCGATCGTAGCTCTTGGTCACTGCGGCAACCGACTTGGTGTCGCGATCGATGTAGCCACGCTGTTCAATCTCGCCGTAAGCGAGAACTCTGCGGTTCGGCATGGTAAGGAGGGCCGTCATGTGAGTGAACGGCCGGTCTTCGCCCAGGGAGAACGGCGCCACCTGGATGATTACGTCACGGCGATTGCTCAACTGCTCAAGGTGGAGGAGCTGTTCGATCATGACGTCGCGTCCGCCAATGATCCGCCTGAGGCAGCTCTCGTCCAGCACAACGTGCAGAAGCGGGGGAGAAGGCCGGTCCAGGATCTTCTGGCGGGCCAGCCGGAACTCGATGCGTTCCTCGGCCAATTTCTGGGTCGAAACGCCTTGCCTGACAAAGCCCATCTGGAGTGCGGTCATGTACGCCCGGGTCTGCAGGAGTCCGTTGACGAAGTCGTTTTCGAAGATCCTGACCTGCTCCGCCAGGCCCTCGTAGCGCGCGTACTCCGGGAAGCCTTCCAGGATCGCCGCATTTTTCAGCTGATACCACATCAGCAGCATCGTGCCGCCGGTGTCGAGCGCGATGTCCGCCAGCTCCGCGAGCCTGCGACTTGGCGGCCGGTGCGCAAGTTCGATGTAGGAGAGGTGCGACGGCGAGCACTCCAGCAACGGTGCCAGCTCCTCCTGGAGGATGTCCTTGGCCTCACGGAAGTTGCGGAGCTGGATGCCGAAGGGCGCCCAAGGGCTCGACTCCGGGTCAATCTTCTTCTTGTTCATGGCAGTCCCCAACTTCTGGCGAGCCCGTGGCAAGTCGCAGGCTGCTTCCGATCGTAGGCGCCACTGCCTCACCATGTGCAACAGAACGTGAAACTTCCATCGCAGAGAGTTCCCTTGCCATGGCTCAAGATCAAGTCCCCCGTCTCCACGGGTACGGTGTCCGTTGGGACACCGAGGCCCGGTGCTACCGGGTGCGCAACGAGTGCACCGGGGCGTGGCTGTGCAAGCCCAACGGTGAGCGCAGCGGTTTCTCCTCCTTCACCGAGGCGTTCTCGGCCTGGCGGCTCTTCGAAGTCCACAAGCGGCCGGGGGAGTTGTGACCCTCTCCCGTGTGACGGCCGAGCAGCGCCGGCAGGCCGCCGCCGTGCTGGACGACCTGACCACCGTCCTCGCCCTGGGCCGCGTGCAGCTCCCCACCCTGGAAGTGGATTGGGACACCGGCCGCTCCACCTGCGAGTACCTGCTGCACCTCACGGCCCGTCCGCTGGACCTGCTGCGGATCGTGGACCTGCTGCGCAAGGGCCTGCGCTACGAGCGCCTCACGTATGACGACTGAACTCCTCGCCCGCCTGCTCTGGTGGGCCTGCTTCTCCGCTGTCCTGCTGTACGCCCTCAGGAAGTGAACCCCGTGCACGACCCCCGCCTCCTCGCCAAGCCCCCCATCTGCCGGCTCGGCTGCCTCGTCCTGGTCCGCAACCAGCACGGCGACGTCCTGCTCGTCGACCCCGACTACCTCGACGGCATGATCCTGCCCGGCGGCCCCGGCAAGGCCAACGAGCCCCCGCACCGCGCCGCCGCCCGCCACCTCCACGCCCAGACCGGCATCATCCTCAGGCTCACCCACGCCGTCGCCCTCGACTACACCCCCTCCGACCGCTACCTGGAACGCTTCAACCTCGTCTTCGACGGCGGCACCCTGCGCGACGAACACCCCCTCACCGTCCCCCCGCAGAAGCGCAGCCGCCTGCACGGCGCCCGCTTCGTCCCCGTCCACGAACTCCCGAACCACATGGCCCCCTCCCAGGCCGCCCGTACCGCCGAGGCCCTCACCGGCCGAGCCCTCCCCCTCCTCCTCCACGGCCAGCGCCCCGACTGACGCTCCGTCGCATGTCCATCCCCCGGTCAGCCCCAGGGCGGATCGGGGGGATGTCCCCATCCCGCTGCCCGCCGGTGCGCCCGACACTCGGGCCATGCGCATCACTCGGGGCGGCTGGGCCGTCATGACCGTGCTGTCCACACTGATCGTCCTGGTCTCCGCCAGGTACGTCAGCTTCGACCCGGACACCTATTTCAGTCAGCAGCGCGCCACCTACCTGGCGCACCAACTTCCCCTGGGCATCCACATATCCGGCGCCCTCGTCGCCCTGCTCCTCGGCCCCTGGCAGTTCTCCGCCAAGCTCCGCAGCCGCTCGCCGCGCCTGCACCGCGCCATCGGCACCACCTACCTGCTGGGCTGCCTGGTCGGCGGCATCGGCGCACTCCTGCTGGCGCCGCACGCCTACGGCGGCGCGGTCTCCGGACTCGGCTTCGCCTGCCTGGGCGTCGCCTGGCTGCTCACCGGCGCCACCGGGCTGCGGATGATCCTGCGCGGCCGGGTGGAGGACCACCGGCGCTGGATGGTGCGCAGCTTCGCCCTCACCTTCGCCGCCGTCACGCTGCGCCTCATGCTGGTGGCCGCGCAGGTGGCCCACCTGGACTTCCGCACCTCCTACCTGGCGATCGCCTGGCTGTGCTGGGTGCCCAACCTCGCGCTGGCGTGGTGGTTCACCCGCTCACCCGGTCGGGTGAAGGTCGCACCCGGCGGCGGAGATCTGTAGCAGGCTCCTCCCTGGCTGACGAACCGCCAGCGAAGACTCGTCCCCACGGAGAGACCCATGGCCTACCCGAAGGATTTCAAGTACACCGACTCGCACGAGTGGGTGCAGCCCACCGGCAAGGGCAAGGCCCGGGTGGGCATCACCGACCACGCCCAGCGCCAGCTCGGCGACATCGTCTTCGTCGAACTCCCCAAGGCGGGCGACACGTTCGACGCCGGTCGGCCGTTCGGCTCCGTGGAATCGGTGAAGTCGGTCAGTGAGCTCTACGCCCCGGTCTCCGGCAAGGTCACGGCGATCAACGAGGACCTGAACGACGCACCCGAGGACATCAACGACGACGCGCACGCCGCGTGGATCATCGAGCTGGAGCTGACCAAGCCCGCCGAGCTGGACGACCTGCTCACGGTCGCCCAGTACGAGGACCTCATCAAGGAGTAGGGCGGCTCTGGAGCGCTCTCGCGTGCGGGTCGCCCTCACGCGAGCAGCGCCTCCAGGTCCGCGAGCCGGCCGAACAGGTCGGGCAGGCCGCGCAGGCCGCCCTGTACGGACTCGTGGGAGAGCGCGAGCTCGGGGCCGGTGCCCGCCTCGACCCCGGCGAGGCAGCGCAGGACGTTCCACCGGGTGTGCCCCAGCCAGCCGCCGACCGTGTACGCGAACCAGCTGGGGCCCGGCGGCGGCAGTGCTCCGCCGCCCGCGACGTAGCCGTCGAGGACGCGGCGGAAGACGGCGGGCCTGATGTCGTCGAGGCCGGGGCCCTTGGCGATGCCCAGCGCGGTCGAGCCGAGCTCGCCGGAGAGGTCGAGCGGGCCGGAGAGCTCCCAGTCGAGCAGCACCGGACGGCCCGCCCGGGCGAGCAGGTTCCACGGCTGGACGTCCCGGTGGGTCAGCACGACGGGGCCGGGCCGCTCGCAGGTGTCGAGGAAGTCGGCGATCGCCAGGAACGTGCCGACACGGGAGGCGAGTTCGTCGGCCCACGGTTGTCCGCTCGCCTGCGCCCGCGCGGCGAGTGCGGGCCAGTCCCGGGGGGTCGGCCCCTCGGCCGACTCGGCCGGCTCAGGGGTCCACGGGACGTCGAGCGCGTGGAGGCGGGCCAGGATCTCGCCGACCTCGAACGCGTACGCCTCCGGCACCGGCGCCTCCGGCACCTTCTCGCCCTCGACCCAGCGGTGCACGAGCGTCTGCGGGTCGGCCGCGATCGGCTCCGGCATCGGGACACCGGCGGCGAAGGCCGCCCGCTCGAAGGCGAACACGTCCTCGACCCGGTAGGGGCGGCGGCGGTCGGCGGGGCTCAACTCCTTGACCGCGAAGGACCCTTGGTCGGTGTCGAGCCGGTACGTCCGGTTGGCGAACCCGCCGTGGACGCGGATCATCGGCCCGAGCGGCACGCCGAGGTGGGAGAGGTGGGAGAGGTGGGAGAGGTTCACCCCGCGCATGCTAGGCCCGGCACTCCACCACCGCACCGGGCTTTCCCGTGGACGCCGGCACTCCGGCGGCGTCCACGGGGTGCCGGTGTCAGCGGGTGCTGAAATCGGCGTTCCAGGAGGCCGCGTTCGTACGCGCCAGGCCGACCTCGTTGTAGTCGCCGATCATGATCCGCAGGTGGTCGGGGGAGTTGATCCAGCCGTCGACGGCCGCGTCGACGTTCGTCGGCCCCCAGAAGGCGATCTCGCCGAAGCCGCGCCCGGTGTAGCCCAGGCCCGACGCTATGCGGCCCGAGTCGCAGAAGTGCCCGGAGACCCGGCGCTGGTCCATCTGGTCGGCGTTGCACTTGGCGGCCTGGGCGAGCGTGGCGTTGAACCGCACCGGCGCCTTGCCGTACTGGGCGCGCAGGGCGTTCAGCCGGTCCAGGAAGCGCTGCTGGTCGGAGGTGACCGGGCCGCCGCCGTTGCCCGGGTTGGTGCCGGTGCCGCCGGAGGAGACCAGGTCGAAGCGCTGGGACATGCTGCCGTCGCAGCCCTCGACGGTGACCTCCCGGTCGAGGCCGTGGTACGTCAGGCAGCCGTTGCCCTGGGCGTTGCGCAGGTAGGTGCCGCCCTCGGCGGCGGACTCCAGGGTCCACTGCTGGTTGGCGCCCGCCCACCAGTGGATGAACTGGGTGGTCCGGTTGTCGCGGGTGTCCATCTCCAGCACGCGCTCGGTGCCGTTGACGTTGCGGGCGAAGTCGACCCGGTCGCCGGGCTTGTTGGAGATCCAGAACGAGGTGGAGGCGTCCTGGTAGCCGCGGGCGACGATCCGCGAGCCCTCGCCGTCGGAGCTGGCCAGCGAGTGGTGGTTCTGGTGGTCCTGGATCGTGACCATCTGCTCGACCACGCCCGCGGTCGCTGCGGTCGCCGCGTTCGCGGGTGCCGCCAGCAGCGTGGCACCGCTCGCGGACAGCGCGGAGACGGCGAACGCCAGGGCCGCCAGCCGGGTGCGGCGGCGCGCGCCCGGGGCCGGACGGCTGGTGCGGGTGGACGACGGGTGGGACACGGGGATCTCCTACGCTCGGTGGACCGCCTGCCGGCGGGCGGGCGGGGCGTAGGACAGGACAACAGCGCCGGGTAGACAACCGATCAACGGGCGTGGTCCGAAACCGTTTGGCGCGGGGCGGCGGGCGCTGCTACCTTTCGGCCAGGCCGTGCGAGAGAACGAGGAGGTGGTACCCGTGAACACGATGACATGGGTGCTCTCCTCCGGGGTCACGGTCGGGCGATAGGTCGTCGCCCGGGAGCGCCGTTCAGCAGCTCTCCCGAAAGGCACGACCGTGCACTTCACCCCCTCCGCCCCGCTCGCCCCCTCCGGCTCCCCCGCCTCCCTGGCCTCCCTGGCCTTCACCGCCGAACGGCGGCTCGCCGACGGCGTCCTGGAGCGCGAGTTCCTCCTCGGCGACACCCCCGGCACCCTGTGGACGACCGGCACCGAGCCGGCCCCGCTGATCCTGATGGCCCACAACAACGGCCTGCCCCGGCGCGAGCCCCGCCTCGTCGCCCGGGCCCGGTACACCGCCGCCCAGGGCTACGCGGCGGCCACCATCGACGCCCCCGGCTGCGGCGACCGCCCCCGCACGGAGGCCGCCGAGCAGGCCCGCGCCGACCTGCGCGGCGCCATGCGGGCCGGCGAGCCGCGCGAGGTGGTCGACGGGATCTTCGAAGCCCTCGTCGGCCCCCTCGTCGAGGCCGCCGTCCCCGAGTGGCGGGCCGCCCTGGACGCCCTCCTGACCCTGCCCGAGGTCGCCACCGGCCCGGTCGGCTACTCGGGCTGGACGGCCCTGGGCATCCGCCTGGCCGCCACCGACGCGCGCATCGGCGCCGCCGGCCTGTTCGCCGGCGGCTACGTGCCCCGCGCCGTGCGCGAACAGGCCCGGCAGGTCACCGTCCCGCTGCTGTTCCTGCTCCAGTGGGACGACGAGGGCAACCCCCGCGAGCGCGCCCTCGACCTGTTCGACGCCTTCGCCGGCACCGAGAAGACCCTGCACGCCAACCTCGGCGGACACACCGGCACCCCCGCCTTCGAGCTGGAGGACACGAGCCGCTTCTACGACCGCCACCTGAGGTGACACCGGCCCCGGTGAGGCACCACCGGGTGCAAGGGCTGCCCGGATAGCGTGAGCGCGGGCCCCGGCACGCCGGGGGCCCCGCCCCCCCGCCCCCCCCGGCGCCCCCCCCGCGCCGGCCCCCCCGCCCCCCCCGCCGGGGCAGACCCCCACGGCAACATCGCGCGCTTGTGAACAAAGGGTCAAGC
>NZ_JBHWIV010000022.1:0-2640 GCF_042731675.1 Kitasatospora sp. NPDC059827
TTATTTTGTTTATAAGAGACTGGCGCTGGACCCTCCCCTCGCGGTTGGCCGCGAACCCCCCCCGCCCACTATGTGGCGGGGCCCCGTGCTATTCCGTCGCACGGGGCCCGGCCACTTCGCCGTCCGTCCACCCGTCACTCTGCACGCCCCTGCTCCGAACCCCCTCAGATCTGCGCGATCCTGATTGTTCCTGCCGTGCTCTTGTCAGAACTGAGCAGAGCCCCGTACAACTGATCCCGCCGAGGCAACGCCGTTCACCATGCCCTGACCCCGAAGATCCCGTGAGGTCGAAGCGTGTCAACTCCCTTCCCCCGGTGGCTCCGTGCCGCCGTCGCCTGCTGTACGACGCTCGCCGCAGCGTCCACCGGAACGCTGCTGGCCCTCCCCGCGGCCGCTGCCGCACCCGCCCCGCCGGGCGCCGCCGCCCAGTACCCCGACTACGCCCCCACCCCGCCCATGGGCTGGAACGACTGGTCCTACTACCAGTGCGGGATCGACGAGAAGACGATCCTCGACAACGCCCACGCCCTGGTCACCACCGGGCTGGCGAAGAAGGGCTACGACACCGTCACCATCGACGACTGCTGGATGTCCCGACAACGCGACGCCAAGGGCGCCCTGGTCGCCGACCCTGCCCTCTTCCCGGACGGAATGGCCTACGTCGGACGCCAACTCCACCAGCTCGGGCTCAAGTTCGGCATCTACGAGGACGCCGGGACCAGCACCTGCGGCGGCTACCCCGGCTCCCTCGACCACTGGCAGCAGGACGCCGACCTGTTCGCGTCCTGGGAGGTCGACTACGTCAAGCTCGACGGCTGCAACGTCCCCACCAAGCCCGGCGAGACCGAGGAACAGAGCTACCGCGACACCTACACCGCGATGAGCACGGCCCTGCTCAACACCCACCGCCCGATCGTCTTCTCGATCTCCGCCCCCGCCTACTTCCAGGGCGCGGCGAACTGGAACTCGGTGATCCGCTGGTCCGCCCAACTCGGCAACCTGTGGCGGGAGGGCGCCGACATCGCGCTCGGCCAGGCCCCCGGCCGCGAGAAGTGGGCCTCGATCAAGGACAACTACGGCTACAACGTCGGCCTGCCCGCGCTGCAACGACCGGGGCGCTGGAACGACCCCGACTTCCTGCTCGCCGGAGACTCCGGCCTCAGCCAGGACGAGATCCAGAGCCAGACCTCGCTGTGGGCGATGATGGCCGCGCCGCTGATCTCCAGCACCGACCTCACCCACCTCTCCCCCGCCGCGCTGGCCGTGCTCGGCAACGAGGACGTCATCGCCGTCGACCAGGACCGGCTCGGCGTCCAGGGCAAGGTCGTCCAGCACGACACCGGCTACGACGTGCTCAGCAAGCCGCTGGCCGGCGGGGACCGCGCGGTCGCCCTGTTCAACTCCTCCGACACCGCGCAGACCATCACCACCACCGCCGCCCGGGCCGGCCTGCCCTCCGCCACCGGCTACGCCCTCCACGACCTGGTGACCAAGCAGGTCACCGGCACGACCGGCGTGATCTCCGCGGACGTGCCGCCGCACGCCACCGTGCTCTACCGGGTCCACCCCGGCGCCACCCGCGGCGCGGCCCCCGCGACCGCCCTCACCTGGCAGGACGTCAGCACGGCGGAGGCCCCCGGGACGTACCGGATCACCCTGGCCGACCACGGCGCCGTCCCGCTGAACGACACCCGGCTGCGGGTCACCGCCCCCGCCGGCTGGACCGTCACCCCCGCGACCGCCGCGCTGCCCCGCGTCGAACCGGGCGGAACGGCATCGGCCACCGTGACGGTGCACGGCCCGCAGGGCACCCCCGGGACGACGGTCACCGCCATCACCGCCACCGCGAGCTACCGGGCCCGGCCGACGGCCGTCGACACGGTCAGCGGCGACCGGACGATCGTGCAGACCGTGCCCTACCCCTCGCTGGCGGCCGCGTTCGACAACGTCGGCACCACCTCCGAGAGCGCCCCCGCACCCGGCAACTTCGACGGCAACGGCGACAGTTACTCGACCCAGGCCCTGGCCGCCGCCGGCGCCACCCCGGGCGCCACCATCAGCGCCAACGGCCTCGGCTTCACCTGGCCGTCCTCGGCCCCGGGCACCGCCGACAACGTGTCCGCCGCCGGCCAGCAGATCACCCTCACCGGCCAGGGCAAGGCGCTGGGCTTCCTCGGCGCCGAAGCCGGCTTCACCGCCGGCACGGTCACCGTCACCTACACCGACGGCACCACCAGCACCGGCCAACTCGGCTTCCCCAACTGGTGCTGCTCCCCCACCGACGCCTACGGCGCGAAGACCGCCTTCACCACCGACCACCGCAACACCCCCACCGGCCCGGCCAACTACGGCACCACCTACGGCGTCTTCACCAACACCGTCCCCCTGACACCCGGCCGGACGATCCGCTCCGTCACCCTCCCCGACGCCCCCGCGATCCACGTCTTCGCCCTGACCGTCCAACCCTGACCACCGAAACCGTCATCTACCGGCTCCGGCCGGCCCTGCGCGATCACGCCGCGCCGGTGTTCCTCGGCTTCGACTGCCGGGCCACCGAGGGGTGACCCCGGGCCGGGGGGGGGGGGGGGCCGGTGGCCGCAGCCCAGACCCCGCCCGCCGCCCGCGAGTGAGGGAGGCTCC